>CALBGD010000357.1 GCA_937893735.1 uncultured Clostridia bacterium
CGCACCAAGCCGGAGCTCGCGAACCAGACGGAAGCAACCGCCGCTGTGCTCAAAAAAGCCGGAGTTGAGGTTGCCATTTGCACCGACCACCCGGAGGTGCCAATAAAATATCTGCCGCTTTCGGCGGCGATTGCCGTTCGCTACGGAATGAACCACGATGACGCTATCCGCGCCATCACAAGCGTTCCGGCAAAGATACTCGGGCTTGATGACAGAATCGGCTTTGTTGTGCCGGGAATGGATGCGGATATAACCGTGTTTGCGGGCGACCCGCTTTCTGTTTACGAAGAACCTGTATGGGTTGTTGCCGGAGGAAAGATTGTAAAGAGAAGCTGATTTTCCTTTGACAAAAACGGTGAAGTTCTATATAATAAAAGCATAAAAACTCGGAAGGAGATGGAGACATGATAATTACAATAGGAAGACAGTTTTGCAGCGGCGGAAGCGAGATTGGTCATAAGCTTTCTGAAAGGCTTGGAATACCCTATTATGACAAAAATCTCTACGAGTATGCCGCAAAAAATAACGGCTTCAGCGCAAAGTACGTTCGCGAAATAGAGGAAACCCCCACCGGCAGCTTCCTTTATACCATGGCGATGTACCCCTATACGGAGTTCGGCATGGATAATATGATCCCCGCAGGAATTGTGATTTCTCCCGACCAGACCAATTACATAATCGAAAAGGCGAAGGAAGGCCCTTGCATTTTCGTCGGCCGCTGTGCAGATAATGTTCTGCGTGACCGTGACGATTTGCTTAATGTGTTTATATATTCGGATGTAAAAACCAGAATCAAGCGCGCCATGGATCGCTATAATATATCCGAAAAGGAAGCGACAAAATCCGTTCAGCAGACGGACAAATACCGCGCTTCCTACTACAATATGAGCTGCCACAACAAAAAGTGGGGCATGAAAGAGAGCTATCACCTCATGCTTGACAGCGGCAAGCTTGGTATTGACGGCGTTGTGGACATAATCGAAAAGGCATATCGCTCCATGGCTGAAAAAGAGCAGCCGAAGGCGGAAGCTGAGCAGCCCAAAGAATAATCTGAACATAAAAAATCCGGTGAGGGTAACTTCACCGGATTTTTTGTTTTATGCTGTCGGCAGCTCCGCGAAGAATGTGTTTACACCGTCCTTGCTTTCTGCCCAGATTTTACCCCTGTGCCGCAGAACTACACTTTCCGCGATGGAAAGCCCGAGGCCGAAGCTTCCGTCCCGACTGCGCGCTTTGTCGGCGCGATAAAACCGTTTGAAGATATTTTTCAAGTCCTCCGGAGCAATGGCTTCGCCGGTGTTTGCAACGGAAAGGCGGCAGCGGCTTTTGCCGCAGCGGGTCAGCTTGACGGTGGCGCTTCCGGGAACGGAAGCATATTTCTGCGCGTTGTCAAGGAAAATTTCCAGCACCTGCCGCAGGTGCTCCTTGTCGCCGTTTACGATGATTCCGTCCTCAATTTCGGAGGAAAGCTCAATTCCTTTCTCGAAGAAAACCGGCTCGAAGGGCAAAATGGCGTTTTTCACCGCGGCGCTGAAATCGAACTTTTCAAACGCGGGCAGATTTGTGCCGTTGTCCGCTCGGGCAAGCTCCAAAAGCCGCTCAACAAGTCCGCGCATCTGCTTTGACATAACAAGAATGCTCTCGGCAAAACCGCTGCGGCTTTGCTCGTCGTAATCAGGGCTTTGCAGCAGTTCCGCGTTGGTCATAATCACCGTAAGCGGTGTTTTCAGCTCATGGGAAGCGTCCGCCACAAACTGCCGCTGCTGCTGCCATGCGGTTTCCACAGGCTTTATCGCCCAGCGCGCCAGCAGCGCGCTTACACCGAGGAAAACAACGAATGCGCCGCCTCCGATAAGCAGCAAAATCCTCAAAAGGCTCAGCAGCGTTGCCTTTTCGCTGGTTATATCCGCAAAAACTATTGAAACGCCGCTGTTTGCGGCGGCTCGGTAAAATCGCAGATTGTAATCGTTTATAATGCCGACGGATTTATCCGAAAGCAGCGCTTCGCGCAGAAGCTGCTCGAGAAAATCTCTGTCGGAAAGGTCGTAATATCCGCCGCCCGCAGCGATTATGTCGCCGCGGGAATTTATTTTAAGGATAAAGTACGGCAGGCGAACGCTGCCGCTTTGCTCGCTGATGTCCATCAGGTAAAGCGGGTCTTCCGCGATGGACTGCATCATGGAAACGCTCTCTTCCTCAAGGCTGACCCGAGTAAAGTGGTACACAAAGCCAAACACCGCAGAAAGAATAACCGTTACTATAAGCATATTTATTAAAATGAATTTTACGCGCAGCTTTTTCAGCATTGCTCGCCCACCTCCAGCCGGTAGCCAAGGCGGCGCACCGCTTCTATGCGCACATTGGAGCCGATGGCGGCAAGCTTTTTGCGCAGAAAGCCGACATAAACCTCCACATGATTTTCCACGGCGTTGGAATCATAGCCCCAAACCTTCGCCAAAATTATTTCTTTTGAAAGTACGGCGTCCTTTGATTGCAGCAAAAAGCGCATTACATCGAACTCCTTTGCCGAAAGGCGCACGCTGTTTTCTCCGCAGATGAGCATACAGGAGGAAAGGTCGAGCGCCGTGTTCCCAAGGGAAAGCTCGTCCACTTGACCGCCTTGGCGGCGCAGCAGTGCGTTCACGCAGGCGAGCAGCTCACGGCTGTCAAAGGGCTTCGTCAGGTAGTAATCCGCCCCGGCGTTCAGCCCTCGGATTCTATCCTCCAGTCCGGAGCGGGCGGTGAGCATCAATATTGGCGTGCCGCAGCGCTTGGCGCGCACGCTGCGCGCCACCTCAAAGCCATCCATTTTCGGCATCATCACATCGAGTATGAGCAGGTCGTAAACGCCGGTTTCGGCATATTCTTCGCCGCTTTCGCCATCGTAGACGCATTCCACATCAAAGCCTTTCTTTTCAAGCAGTGCTTTCAGCGAATCCGCCAACAGCTTTTCGTCTTCTATAATAAGTATCTTCATAGGAATTACCTCTTTTCTTCCTTATTATAATATATCCGAAAGCTGAAATAAAGCTGAAAAATATTTTTTTAATACAACTTTTGTTTACAGCTTTTGCTTTGCGTGTTATAATATAAAAATATAAGATATAGAAAAATGAATGGCATTAACGTATTTAGTGATTTCGTAGGAGGAAAAAGATGAAAAGAATATTTTTTATAATTATTACATTGAATATAATTATGAGTATACTTGTCGGGTGTGATTCAAAAGGACATGAAGGGGAAGCAAAAACACCGTCAGGATCTGAGATTCAGCATGGAAGAAACTACGAAGATGTTTTGGAGGAATTTGAAAATAGCGGCTTCGTCAATATCAAAACAGAAAAAATAGATGATTTAGTCTTTGGGTGGATTACGAAAGATGGTGCGGTTGAGTCGGTGTCGGTTGATGGAGACACTGAGTATTCACCCGATAAATGGTATCCGGCTGACGTAGAAATTGTTATTAAATACCATACATTCCCAGACGACGACTATGAACTAGAGCAGAATGATGATGAACGAAACGAAATGGAATCGGGCTATTCGGGAGAAACTACTTTAAATGGTGATTTAATATTGACGACAGAAAATTGTCAGGAATTTGCATCGATATTAACACTTAAAGCAGATATGGATCCTTTGTATGGAGAGTTCGCTGAAAAGTATAAAGGCAGAGTTGTAGAATTTGATGGATGTATTACATACTTAACAAACCATGGGGATTATAAAACGAGATATGATCTTCTCCTAAGTGCTGGAGATTATGTTAATGAAGATACCCAAAATGCTGGTCCTAATTTTAGATTTAGCAATGTTGGGATATATGAGCTTGGTGATGGACTTGTAATAGCAGACTATATAAAAATTGGGGGCAATGTACATGTTGTAGCTAAAGTTGAAGGCTACAATTCTAATACAGGAATATTTGATCTTCATCTTTCCTCCATAGATGCAAGATGATACGTATAATTAAGATAAGCAACATGAAACCGAGGCACAGTTAAGTGCCTCGGTTTCATGTTGCTTAAGCTAAAATGCATAGCGTTAAAAAGTGCTGCGATTTTTATTTACAATTTGTTAAACGGTTTTTTCAGCCTATTTTAAGTTTTCGGGAGTATTATATAGCCACAGTAAGAAAAACGGACGCCGAAAGGCGTTCATGAACATAAAATGGAGGCTTTACTATGAACGAAGAAATGAACAACAGCTACGAAAACAACAATTCCGAACAGAATTATGAAAATCAGCATGTAAGCTACAACAGCTATGCAAGCGAAGGCGCTGCAAACGCAGGCGAAAATGCCAATACTTATGCGAACGCAAGCGAAAGCACGGGCGCAAGCTATGGCGCACCCTTTGCGCAGCCGCAACAGCCCGCGCAGAGCTACGAAATGCCGAAGAAGCACAAAAAAGGCGGCGCCGCTGCAAAGGTTGCGGCACTTGCACTTTGCTGCGCGCTGGTCGGCGGCGTTTGCGGCGGTGCGCTCGGCGCAAAGCTTGTTCCGCAAAAGGCTTCCACAAGCTCCACGGTTCTTCAGGGCAGCAGAGAAAACACCGTTATTGATGTGAAAAGTATCGACACTTCAAAGCAGCTTACCGCTGCGGAGGTTTACGCACAGAATGTAAACTCCACCGTGGGCGTTACCACCTCGATAACCTCCACTAACTTCTGGGGCTATCAGACCACGGCGGCGGCTTCCGGCTCCGGCTTCATCATTTCGGAGGATGGTTACATCGTGACCAATTACCACGTCATCGAGGACGCCGAATCCGTAAAGGTTACCACCTATTCCGGCGAAAGCTATGACGCGACCATCATCGGCTATGACGAAAGCAACGACGTTGCGGTGCTCAAAATTGACGCTACTGGGCTTTCTCCTGTTGTAATCGGCGATTCCGACAATATGAACGTCGGCGACAGCGTTGTTGCAATAGGCAACCCCCTTGGCGAACTGACTTTCTCTCTCACTTCCGGCGCGGTAAGCGCCCTCGACAGGGAAGTAACCCTTTCCAGCAACGTTACCATGGATCTTATCCAGACGGACTGCGCTATTAACTCCGGTAACTCCGGCGGCGCGCTGTTCAATATGTACGGCGAAGTTATCGGCATCACAAACGCGAAATATTCCAGCTCCTCCAGCTCCGAAGCTTCCATTGATAACATCGGCTTCGCAATTCCGATGAACAGAGTTTACGGAATTATAAAGAGCATCATCGAAAACGGCTATATTGCAAAGCCCTATATCGGTGTTTCCGCCGCTGACGTAAGTACCGAAACTCAGGCTTATGGTCTGCCGCAGGGCGCTGCAATAAAGAGCGTTACCGAGGGCAGCCCTGCTGCACAAGCCGGTCTTCAGGTGAACGATATTATAACTAAAGTCGGCGACAAAGAGATTACCGGCTCCGGAGACCTTGTGGATGTGGTAAGCGAAGCGTCTTCCGGCGATGTGCTTAAAATGACCGTTTACCGCAGCGGCAGCACTATTGAAATCGATGTCACCGTGGGTGAAAAGATTCAGTCCGCTCTTGCGAACGAGCAGACCGAGCAGGAGCAGCAGTCCCAGCAGAATCAGCAGAGCAATCAACAGGGCGGCAGCCAGTATGGTTACGGATATGGCTATGGAATCCCCGGCTTCGGCGGATTCGGCGGCTGATAAAATAACTTTCATAATATAACACATACAGAAAATCCCCGTGCTCGTTTTGAGCAAGGGGATTTTTGCATAGGCACAAAAAAGCGCTCCCTTTCAGGAGCGTCAGTTTGAGGAAAAACGAAGTTTTTCCTCAAACTGACCTGAACAAAAACGAAAGACACCCCTGATGGGTTTCTTTCGTTGCTATTTTCCTTTCCGAGGGAGTATAATTTTATGCACAGAAACGAAAAAGTCCTGCGGCGCAGGACTTTTCGACAAAAACTTTGTACTTTGTACCTTTTGTACCGATTTCCGATTAGTCGGAAACGTAGGGCAGGAACGCAAGATGACGAGCGCGTTTGATAGCGGTAGTCAGCTGGCGCTGATGGCGTGCGCAGGTTCCGGTAACTCTTCTGGGAATGATTTTGCCTCTCTCAGAAAGGAATCTTCTGAGGCGCGGAACGTCTTTATAGTCGATCTGTGCGATTTTATCAACGCAGAATGCGCAAACCTTTTTGCGGCTGCGGCGGTTACGGTTCATGGGTCTTTCAGGTCTTTCAGATCTTTCCATGATAAATCCTCCTTTATAGATTTTCAGTTAATTACAAGAATAGCTCGCGATTTTTCAGAAAGGAAGATCCTCGTCATCAACTACGGTGAAGTCATCGGCGCTGCCTGCGGAATAAACCACAGGAGCGGGATCCGGCACGGGCGAAGCAAATTCAGCTCTTTCGGGTGCACGGAAAGCGGGAGCGCCGGCAGCAGGAGAAGAATCCTTTGTACGGGGGACAAATTCAACGTTGTCCGCCTGAATTTCAACAGCTTTGCGCTTTTGACCTGCTTTATCTTCGTAGGTTCTGGTCTGGATGGAACCCTCCACAATAATGGGAGAGCCTTTCTGAAAATACTTGCAGACGAACTCCGCGGTGTTCCTCCAGGCAACAATGTCGATCCAGTCGGTTTGACGGTCGGCGCCTTTTGAATATTGGCGGTCAACGGCAATAGTAAAACTGGTGACAGTATAGCCGTTGGGGGTCTGACGAAGTTCAGGGTCAGCAGCCAGCCTTCCAAGAAGTACCACTTTGTTCATAGGATATCCTCCTTATTCTGCTTTTGCAACGATCAGGGAACGGATAACGCCGTCGGTGATGTTGTAGATACGGTCGAGCTCTGCCGGGAAGGAAGGAGCGCTGGTGAAGTTAACCAGTACATAATAACCTTCAGTCTCGTAGTTGATGGGATAAGCAAGTCTGCGTTTGCCCCATTCTTCAACTCCGTCAACGGTAGCGTTATCGGAAATGAGAGTGGTGAACTTTTCAACGAGAGCAGGGATTGCTTCCTCATTCTTGCAGCTGAAAACCATAACGGTTTCGTAACTCTGAGAAATCTTTGCCATCTTTGATACACCTCCTTTTGGACTTTGGCCCCGCATTGCGGAGCAAGGATGATGCTTTTTATACATAAAGCAACATTGTTGATTATAACAGATGAAAAACGGCTTGTCAAGCGGCATAATCGTCTTTTGCAAAGTATTTTTGTAGGTTCGTCAATGATGAGTTACACAAAAGGAAAAGAAAAAAGGATCTCATTA
>CALBGD010000358.1 GCA_937893735.1 uncultured Clostridia bacterium
CAGTCGCAAAACAGCTTGAACAGAAGCTGACAGCAATGGGTGCGACAGTCGTAAGGCTGAAGACCGAGAGCGAGTTTATCCTCACGAACACACGCCCGACAGTGGCGAGGGCTTACGGCGCTGATATGTTCATTTCGCTGCACTGCAACTCTGCCCTGAACCAACAGGCTCACGGCGTTGAGGTATACTATTTCACGCCGTTTTCGCAGCCCCTTGCGGAGAGCATAAACGACAAGCTGTCGGCGTATTACGATTACAGCGTTTACAATGACGGAACCCAGAGCAGCCGCGGCGAGAAGTACAGTTACTACTGGGTAACGCTCCAGCAGGATTTCCCGTCTGTGCTTGTGGAGATGGGCTTCATATCCAACGAGCGCGAGTGCATGGTGATGGCTGACCCGGCGCGCCAGTCGGGAATAGCGCAGTCCATTGCGGACGGCGTAAAGGCGTATTTCGCACGCAGCGGGCTGAGCTACTCCGGCAGCGGAAGCAGTGACGCTCCCGAAAACAATGGCGGAACTCCCGAAACCCCGGATACGCCGGAAGCTCCGGACGACAACACTCCGACCGAGGAACCCACAGTTCCCGACAACAGTACGGATACCTCCGAGCCGGAAACTCCTGATACAGCGGAGCCGGATACATCAGAGCCGGAAGTCCCCGTGACCGAGGAACCGGCGGACACCTCCGAACCGGACACGACAGAGCCTGACATCGGCGGAGGCGGCATAAGGGTAGAATAAAAAATCCACAGCGGGAAGGTGCGAAACGCTCCGGCGTACTTGCATTTTTCCGCTGTCTGTGCTATAATAGGAGAGGTCAAAACGAATTTTTAACGGGGAAACCGAATACATATAAAGAAATCTATGTCTGGAGGAAAATATAATGTGCGGAATAGTAGGATACATAGGTCAGCGCGACTGCACTGACGTGCTTATGCAGGGTCTGGAGAAGCTGGAGTACCGCGGCTATGACAGCGCCGGAATCGCAGTTTTCGAAAAGACCGGGATAAAGACGGTAAAGACCAAGGGAAAGCTTAAGGATATGCGCGAGAAGCTCCGCAAGGAGGGAAGCCCGGTGGGGCACTGCGGAATAGGTCATACAAGGTGGGCGACCCATGGCGAACCCAGCGACCTGAACTCTCACCCGCATTCAAACGGCAGGGTCACAATAGTCCACAACGGAATAATCGAGAATTACATTGAGCTCAAGCAGTTCCTGACGGAAAAGGGCTACACCTTTACCTCCCAGACGGACAGCGAGGTCGTTGCCTGCCTGCTGGATTATTACTACTCCGAGAGGAACCCGCTCCGTGCTATCACAGAAACGCTCAAAGAGCTTCAGGGAAGCTACGCGCTTGGTATAATCTTCAAGGATTTCCCGGACAGGATCTACGCCACCCGCAAGGAAGCCCCCCTCATAGTCGGAATCGGCGAGAACGAGTACTTTATCGGCAGCGATATCCCGGCGTTCCTGAAATACACGAAGAAGTATGTCCTGCTGGATAATGAGGATATCGTATGCCTCAGGAACGACCGCGTTGAGTTTTACGATGTGCACGGGCTTCCGGAGCAGAAAGAGATCAGCGTTGCCGAATGGGACGTTGAGCAGGCGCAGAAATGCGGCTACCCTCATTTCATGCTGAAAGAGATACACGAACAGCCGGAGATAGTTGCGAAAACGCTGAACTCCTGCTGCAAGGACGGCGAGCCGTATTTCGAGAACATTGGGCTTACTGACGAGC
>CALBGD010000359.1 GCA_937893735.1 uncultured Clostridia bacterium
CATGGAAGGACAGCGTAAGCTCCATAGTTGAAACGGAAGACGACATCAGACCCGGCCTTGTTGTGACGATGGTAGACAACGGCTTCAGAGCCGAGTATACCTTCCCCAACGAGGGAATCACGATCCCCTATTATATCACCCTCAACGGCGACTACATCGAGGCTTCCATCGCAGTCGATGAGATCGTTGAGAACGAGAGTGACCCGAGCCTCATCACCGAGAGCTCACGTTCCATCGTTGATGTGAACCTGCTCCAGGACCTCGGCGCGGCAAACTCCGATGAAGAGGGCTATATCATCACACCGGACGGCTCCGGCGCGGTGATCAATTTCAACAACGGCAAGACAAAGGCTAACGAATACACCCAGCGCATCTACGGCAGGGACCTTGCAAAGAGCCAGGATATGGCTCCGGCAAAGACCGAGCAGGCTTACCTTCCGATCATGGGTATCGTAAGAAAAGATAACGCGCTCCTCGAGGTAGTTACCGAAGGCTCCGCCTATGCTACCGCAAGAGCCGCAGTTTCAGGACAGAAGTCCACAAGCTACAACTCCGCGTGGTTCAACTTCCAGCTCAGGGCTACTGACACCTACTTCATGGGCGGTCAGAACGCTTCCTCGCTGAACGCTTATCAGGAGAAGATAATCCCTGAGAGCCGCGTGACAGTACGCTACTACCCGATAGTAAAGGACGGCGTAAGCTACGTTGACGTGGCTAAGCGCTACCAGCAGTACCTCGTTGAGGAGAAGGGCCTGACAAAGGTAGAGGGCGAGCGTTCACCGCTTTACCTTGACCTCTGGGGCGGCACCGTCAAGGAGCAGTCCGTGCTCGGTTTCCCGGTAAAGCTGGAGACAGCCGCTACCACCTACGAGCAGGCCAAGGAGATCCTTCAGGAGCTCACTGCCAACGGCGTTGACGATATCATCGTTTCCTATGAGGACTTCAATGCGGCAGGCGTAACAAGCAGGATCTCGAACTCTGTTGACTACTCCGGCACCCTCGGCGGAAAGAACAAGTGGAAGGAGCTCAAGAGCTTCTGCGACGCAAGCGGTATCACCCTCGCACCGAGCTTTGACCTGATGCAGTACGAGCGCAGCGGCAACGGCTATACCAAGACCGGCGCCTCCGCTATCGCTATCACCAAGGCTTACGCAACACAGGGCGTTTACGAGCTGGCGTTCGGTACTCCGCATGACACACGCGACAGCTGGTACATTCTTTCACCGGCATTCTTTGAGAGGGTTTACGGCGAGGTCATCTCAAGCTGCCAGAGAGAGGGCATGAATGCGATCTCCGTTGCAGGCGGAACAAGCGCGCTTTACAGCGACTACACCTCCAACGCGAGCCGCAACACCTCCAGACAGCAGGCTGTGAACAACCTCATCAAGGGCTATGAGATGATCAACCAGAGCGGTATGACATTCGTGTCCGGCGCAGCAAACGACTACGCGCTGCCCTATGTTGACTACCTCAGGGACGTTCCGCTTTACAGCAGCAACTTTGACGTATTCGATTATGATATCCCGTTCTATGAGCTGGTTATCCATGGTTATATCCCCTACACCACAAAGGCAAAGAACGCAAGCTCCAGCGCTGACGAGCTGTTCGTTTACTCCGTAGTTACCGGCACACCGCTGCACTATGAGGTAATGTATCAGGATCCCAATGACTTTACCGACTGCTCTTACGACGAACTGTTCTACACCAATTATAAGGGCTGGGTAAACGACATGGTGGCTGAGTACAAGCTGATGAAGCAGTACGTTCTCCCGCTGACCGACGAGACCATCGAGGACTTCGAGATCAACGGCGTCGAGTGCAAGTCCACATTCTCCGACGGAACAGTTGTTGAGGCAAACCTCGGCACCCTCCAGATGTGGGTAAACGGAACAGAAGTCAAGCTGTCCGATTTTGAAACGAAAGGAGCGACAACTGACTGATGAGTGACGAACTTGAATTCGGCAAGACCGGCGAAACCACCGCGCAGACCGAACCCACCGCTGCTGAGCCGGCTGTGGAGCTTACCAAGGAAACCGAGTCAGTGCCCGAGGCTGCGGAGCCCGCACCCGCACCTGTAAGGGTGTCTGCTCACAACACCGCCGCAGCCGCTGCGCTCAACGCAGCGAATGAGGAGGTAGATATCCGCCGCAAGGGCGGAGAAAAGGCACAGGTAAAGATCAAGACCACAAAGATCGCATACGAGAAGAAAAAGGGACTTTACGGCTACGGCTTTATAGCTCTCTGGTTCATCGGTACGCTGTGGCTGTTCATTATCCCTGTACTTACATCTCTGTGGTATTCACTGTGTAACACACAGCTGCTCGATAAGGCGAGCGCGCTTGAGAAAGGTATGACCTCCGCTGGTATCTACACCGAGTGGAACGGCTTCTACAACTTCACAAAGGCGTTCACCATTGATACGACGTTCCTGCCAAAGCTCGGTCAGGCGCTCGGCGAGATACTCCCGAACACGATTGTTATCATGATATTCTCCCTGTTCATCGCGGTTATCCTGAACCAGAAGTTCAGAGGAAGGACCCTTGCAAGAGCTATCTTCTTCCTGCCGGTCCTTATCGCGACTGGTCCTGTCATCAGCGTAATCAACGGTGATATGGCTTCACAGGGCGTATCCGACGCAGCACAGTTCAGCACACTGTTCAAGACAGACCTTGTAACAGAGCTGATGGAATTCATAGGAATCTACAACCTGAACCAGACGTTCACAGACGTTATCAAGAACATCACATCAGACGTCCTGAACCTCGTATGGAACTCAGGTATCCAGATACTGATATTCCTTTCCGCGCTCCAGACCATACCGCCGTCCGCAAAGGAAGCGGCAAGCATCGAGGGCGCGACCGCATGGGAATTCTTCTGGAAGATCACTTTCCCGTACATCTCACCGATGATCCTGTCGAACCTCGTAT
>CALBGD010000360.1 GCA_937893735.1 uncultured Clostridia bacterium
TTAATGAAAAAAAATTATAATTTTTTTCTAAAAGGGGTTGACAAAATCGCTTTTTGGTGTTATAATATATGAGTGCTCAGGAATGAGCAGTAAGCGCCAGTAGCTCAGCTGGATAGAGTATCTGGCTACGAACCAGAGGGTCGGGGGTTCGAATCCCTCCTGGCGTGCCAACAGAAAACCGCTTAACCGTTATGGTTGAGCGGTTTTTCTTATGTCTGGATTTCGTTGGTCACAGTTGAAATGGTCACACTTTTGGTCACACTGGGGTTGAGAGTTGCTTAAACTAGCCGATTATTCAGTAAGAAGTATATAGATCAATATTTCGCGCTTTAGAGAAACTATTGATTAAAATGCACCTAATGTGTTCTTTTCTATTGACAATCGGTTTGAAATTGGTTATAATATAGATACAAGGAGGTGTATGTGTATGGCACAGGCAACATTTAGCATTAGAATGGACGAAGCTTTAAAGAAACAGTTTGACGCACTCTGTTCTGATTTTGGAATGAATGCTTCCACGGCAATAAATGTTTTTGCCAAAGCAGTGGTACGCGAACGCAGGATTCCTTTTGAGATAACAGCGTCTGAACCTGAAATATCCCGTGAGAACGCTATGAAAGCGTTTAGAACACTAAGAGCACAGGCCAACAAAGATTTCCCTGATGGCATGAGCCTTGAAGAAATTAATGAAGAAATCAAAAAGTCAAGAAATGGTGAGGGAAATGTATGACTTGTTACGCTGTGATTGACACAAACGTTCTTGTGTCTGCTCTTTTGTCACGTTGGCAGGATTCAGCAACAGTTCTTGTAATTGAAAGGATGATCAACGGAGACATTATTCCGGTTTTCAGCAGAGAGATAATGAACGAATACCGTGAGGTACTTAGCAGGAAAAAATTTAAATTTGCCCCGGAATTGATTAAGTATCTGCTGTCAACTGTGGAGAAATTTGGTGTACTTGTTGAACCAACTCCAACAGGGGTAATTCTACCCGATATGAAGGACCTTCCATTTTATGAGGTCGTTATGATAAAGAGGGACGATGATGCTTATCTGGTTACGGGGAATTTGAAACATTTTCCAGATGAGAAGTTTATCGTAACTGCACGAGAGATGCTTGACATTCTTGACAGTGGAAATTGATAATAAAAAACAAAACCGGAGAGGCTGCATACCTCTCCGGTTATCTTATTCGTCCTCCTTTTTGAGCTGTGCGCTTGGTGACAGCATAGCCTCCAGCTTGTCCGCCGCAATATCCTCCACCGAGCGCAGAGAATGACCATAGATGTCGCTTGTGGTTGAGGCAAGCGTATGTCCAAGGCGTTTGGACACAGCCTTGAGAGGAACTCCCTGCATAAGCAGCATTGTAGCCGAAGTATGCCGGAGCATATGCGGAGTTACATGAGGAAGCCCGTTCCTTTCGGTGAATTTCCTTAGCCATGATGTTACGCTTGACGGGTGTATCGGCAGACCGTTATACTGTGTAAAAATCTTGCCGCTCTCCTGCCAGCCTTCTCCCATCTGTTCCCTGATTTTGTCTTGGTATTCCCTGAACTCAGACAGCATTGTCATTACCGACTGCGGCAGCTTGACATAGCGTTCCGAGCTTTCAGTTTTGGTGGTATCCTCATACATCCCTATATTCGGGAGATACAGAGAGTTCCGGCAGATATGAATGCAGCACTTGTCCCAGTCAACATCGTTCCATTCCAGACCGCATATCTCCGCTCGTCTTGCTCCGCTGAAAATCATCAGCTTTACCATCACGGAATACTGATACTGTCCCTTTTCGTCCAGCGCAGCTATGAGCTGGAGCGTCTGCTCCTCGTTAAGGCACTTGGCTTCTCTCCTGCGGAGCTTAGGAGGATCGACACGTTCACACGGGTTTGAAAATAACAATCCCCACTTGACTGCCTTTGACAGGATAGCCGAAAGGCACCTGTGGTAATGGAGCAGCGTTTTTGGTGAAAGCGTTTTATCGGTGCCTATAACATCAAACAGCTCTTCCGGCTCGATTTCCAGAGCGTTACTGATTCCGAGCGCCGTCTCCTTGCTGACGTTCTTTCCTGCCACGATGCTTTCCAGAGTGGTCATGGATATTCCGGCAGCGTCGATGAGCTTGTAGCGCGAAATGTCGTTGTCTTTCAGAAACTTTCTGAAATCTATACGGCACTTGTATTTGTAGTCAATGCGTATTCCTCCTTCGGCGAGATTCTTGTAAAATGCATTAAGGTGAAGCGGCGTGATTTCCGACAGCTTGAGATGTCCGAGGGCGGGCTTTATTCGTTCAAGCAGATCGTCATAATGTTTCTGTGTGGTGTTTTTCAGGTGGGACTGTTCGTAGTCCTGCCGCCATTGCTCAATAAAGCTGTTCAGCGTCATTGAATCATCTATGTAGCTCTCTCGGCGGCACTTTTCCTCAAACAGAACTTTCTGGCGGTTTATCTCTTCCTGCCGCTGCCGCTCAGTAAGGTCAGGGTCAAGATGTATCGTAAGAGTCTTGTAGCGGCGTGTGTTGGTCTTGGGGTCAAAGCCGTCCGACACCCTTATGCGGACGCTGTTACCGCGTATTTGTACATTCCCCATACTTTATCTCCTTTCCAAAGTATGACCCGCCTGTTCGGACAGGCGGGTCAGCAGATCACCGCTTCAACCTGGTGGGTACCTTTCGGATACCTCCTGCTGCTGACGTGGGAACAGGCGCTTCGGATTCCGACTGTTCAGTTATGACTCCTCCTTTAGCCAGGTACTCCATCAGGACATTCCAGTTGATGAGGGTCTTGTTTCCGACCTTTATGCAGGGTATCTGACCTGTTTTGCAGAGAAAGCGCAGTGTGTTTTCGTTCAGACCGATGTGCCGCTCACGGCATATCTTTGCAGTCACAGAGACATTGTTTATCAGCTGTGGCGGCATATTGTCCGCAAGAGGGAAGAGTGTGATGATCTGAACATTGGTGTTTTCATTCATAGGTAAAACCTCCTTTATAGTGATGCTGAGCTGCTGTGGGATAGCTCAATTGTGTCATCATAGTTATAATATATAACCATACTGAATATAAATTTCATATTGTCCAATGGTACAATCGGTCCATAAAATTTGACATATTAGAGATTTGTACAAAATGGATCAATAAAACCGTTATTGATTTTAAATATGCTTACAAGGTAGCCCATTCTTTTACAATACATACCGTACTGAAAGGCACTATTGTAATCCTGAAATTTGTACAGTGGCTTATTGTATATGTCCATGGCAATACCGTTGATACATAGACAATACTCAATAACCGTAACCAGAGCATTCACTTCCTCAGTAGTAAATGTATAAACCGGTTCTTCTGCCGGTGTCACAGGAGCGGCCGCAGGCAAAGACCGTCTTGAGTTCCAGTCCCTGCGGGCATTGTAATTATTGGCTCCTCTGGACTTGCCCGGAGTGTACCCGGGAGAGTAATAATTGTTGTTGACGGTGAAGTTATAATTGATATATGTACGCTGCTGCCGTTCGTAACCCGGTGCAAAACCGACTGTCGTTCCGGACGTGGATTCAGCCGGAAGGTTCTCAAACAAAACCTCTTCGGGTTTGCCAAGGTAATCACCTGCGCTTATCTCCATCTCCGGGTCGTCACCTCCGTCTGGTGAATGTATCCCACTTACGGGCTTCCAGTCGTTGCTGTGCATTCTGACAGGGAGGCAGTGCTCTTTCTCCGCTATACCGGAAACAAAACTCTTGAAGTCGTTGAGCCAGTTTTTCGTCATCCCTTTTTGTTCGCCGTATATGGTGGTATAGCCGATAAGAATATGAATGTGGATATTATCAGTATTAGTGTGAACTGCGCCTGCCACATATCTGTCCTTGAAAAAACGGGCTATTTTCTTTCCAATCCTGACCGCCTTTTCTCCGGGAACATTATCTGCCGGGTCAAATCCAATAACGATATGATAGTACTTGCCACGCCCCTTTTTCCTACATATTATCTTGGTTGAAATGTTTGATGAACTCCAGCGTTCAGGAGCGCACCCGTAGGCAAAGGTCCCTCCGATGGGAACCTTTGCTTCATTGAAGATATATTTTTGGGCGTCGAGCGTCGCATACGGTCTGTCGTCTGAGCAGTATATTGATTTAATTATCATAGTCAGTTACCTCTTCGTTGGGAAGTAGTGCGTCCATCTTATTGCATACGCAGGACATACTGAATGCCGCATTGTCAAGAGCTTTGATAACGCTGTCCAGCTTATCATGCAGAATACTATTATCGTCCATGTTATCAGTAATATCCGATAATATCTGATAACACCGGGCTATATCGGTCAGTATCTCCTTTCCCTCCGGAAATGAGACTATCCGGCTGTCGCTGTCCATAATAAGGCGCGAGGCAAATTCTGTCTTGCTCATGCTACAGGCAGCGGACAGGTCAATCAGCCTCTGCCTTACATCAGGTTTCAGCGACAGCGAAGTTGCCTGTACCTTTTTAGACTTCGTGACAGCAGGCGCTGTCGTATTATCCATTGGAATAATATTTTCTTGAATCTTGCAATTATTTATTATTCCATTATTCTTTTTGTCTGTCATGTTATTCATTATCGTTTTCCTCCTCTATTATGCCGAAATCCGTTCCCACAGACTTCAGACTTATTCCTGACCAGCCCCACAGATACTTTCCGTTCATGCGGAACTTGCCCCGTGTTACATCAGGATATCTGCCCTCGATGAATGCGCTCACCTGCTTGTCGGTGTAGGGTTTCAGAGCGTTATCCTGACAATATTCGTGATATCTTGCTATGAGGTCGTGCTTGTGGACTTTCCCGTCTGGATCCTCAATACACCAGTCCTCAAGGAAAAGCTGTAAGCTGACATTTTCCTGTATGTACGAATCTATCAGCTTCTTGCTGTCATCGGGGAGAGTGAAGATATATCCTCGGCTTATAAGCCTGTTCAGCGCCTTCATTGCGATGGAGCATATCGTATCACGCTCGTTCAGCAGCTTGTCCGGAAGTTCCCTGTCCATCTGTTCTTCTGGGATAGTGTGATTGAATCGTAGCACGACCATGCGGTCGGTGACGGACTTGTTTCCGGCTGAATCCATTTCACCGAACAACGGCATCTGATTTGCGCATGTCACGAGCTTTGTGTGGATATCAGCCACATATCCCTCCTTTCCCTTACCCTCAACGAACAGCGGTTCCTCGGATACTATCTTCTTGATGGTGTCCGTACCGGTGATTTTCGCTGCGGTGAGCTCACGGCATATATTCAGTCTGGAGCTTTCAAGGTGCTGCATATTGAACCGCCCGCTTAGCTCGTTAATTCCGAATACGGTGACTGCTGTTCCAGGCCAGATCATCTCCTGCAGAAAATCCACAGTGACCGACTTTCCACTTTTGGTAGCTCCGACAAGGAAGAACATCTTCCGTATCATTTTCAGTGACGACAGGCTTGTGCCGATTATTTCCAGCAGCAGGACGGCTTTCGGATTCTCCATTGAAGCGCCGTCCAGCGACGTATCGAGAAAACCGCAGAACGCCGGAGTGTCTTTTAAAGTGGCTGTATCAACGTAGCTGAACTCCAGCTGATAGGTGAAGCAGAGCGACTCTGCCTTTTCCTCCGCCTCCTTTCCTGTAAGCAGTTTCAGGGAACGGAGGTCCAGTACGCCGTTTCGCAGGTTAAGGTAATACTGTCCCTCATTCAGCAGGGCATCTGGGCTTCTGATGTGGGTGCTGTCGCGTGTCAGCTTTTTGTAGGTCTCCTCCAGAGCGGAGCTCCGTACCCTGCCTTCGTATGCCGGGTCAATAAGCGAATCCATAAGTATCATCGCCTGCGACTTTGTCATGTACTCAAAGCAGCGTTTGTCGTTTATCCAGACGTACAGCCTGTTCCCGGCGGAGAAATACTGGATATTTTTTCGGAAGTACTTGTGAAATTCCTCGGACTGAAGACTGTCATCCGAGGGCATGAAGAGTGGCGGGG
>CALBGD010000361.1 GCA_937893735.1 uncultured Clostridia bacterium
ACCTATGACCCTCTGCTTGTAAGGCAGATGCTCTCCCAGCTGAGCTAAACTTCCATCTTTATTCGTCTTGGAGCTTTTTGTTTTTGTTCATCTCCCTGACGACTATTGTATTATACACCATATTTCCCGTTTTGTCAATAGTTTTTTCAAAAAAAATCAAAAAAATTTTAAATATTTTTTCTGATGCCTGTAAACGGCTCTGCAAAGCGACACACAAAAAAATCCCGCTGCCATAACGACAGCGGGAGAATAATTCATCAGTTATCTTACCGAGAACTTATACATGGTCGTAAATCTGTACTGCTGACCTGCCTTGTACACGCTGCTCGCAAACTGCGGCTTGTTGGGAGAATCCGGGCAGTACTGACTCTCGAGGCACAGACCTGCGTACTTCTGATACTTTTTGCCGTTCTTTCCGTTCTCGCCGTTAAGACCGATACCAATATAGAACTGAACAGCCGGCTTATCTGTGAGCACAGTCATAACTCTGCCCGTATGCGGCTCATAGACCTCGGCTGCCGTACGCATAACTCCCGGCTCGCCAAGAACGAAATTATGGTCGTAGCCATTGGGAAGCTTTCCGTTGTCCATATCCTGACGTACAGGCTTTGCGCTCCTGAAATCAAACGCGGTATCAGCAACAGACTTTATCTCGCCTGTGGGGATAAGCAGAGCATCTACCGGCGTATAGCTCTCGGCGTTTATCTGAACTACATGGTCCTTGATATCGCCGTTTCCAGCGCCCTTAAGGTTGAAATATGAATGATTCGTGAGGTTGATGACTGTATCCTTGTCGGAAACTGCCCTGTAATCCAGCTTAAGGCAATTGCAGGCGGTCAGCGTGTATGTTACGATGACTTTGAGGTTTCCCGGATAATTTTCCTCGCCGTCGGGGCTCAGATAGCCGAATGTGACCGAAGGCTCGTCGCCGCAGTCCATTGCCTCTACTGTCCACACGCGCTTATTGAAGCTGAAATTACCGCCGTGCAGGTGATTCACCTTGTTGTCGTTGGCAGCGAGCTTATACTCCTTGCCTGAAACCGTGAACTTTGCACCGCCGATACGGTTTGCATATCTGCCCACAAGAGCGCCGTGTGAGGAATTTCCGTCCACATACTCCTGGAGAGTATCGTACCCCAGCACCACATCGTCAAATGTGCCGTCCTTTGCGGGGACATCAAGACCTACGACTGCACCGCCGAAATTTGTCAGTCTTGCGGTCATTCCGTTCGCATTTGTGAGTGTGAACAGCCAGCACTTATAGCCTCTGAAAAAGCCGAATTCCTTCTTAGAAATGCTCATTTTGCATATCCTCCATTATATAGTAGTCGTCAGCCGCGACGGATAGGACATCAATATTTATCGTCGTCAAGGACTATTGTCTTTGCGTGGGGTCTTGCGGGCGCAGCGGGCTCCAGAGCCTTTGCAGCAGGCTTAGGCTTCGGCTCCGGCTTGGGTTCTGCCTTGACTGGAGCAACAGGCTTTACCGCCGTCGTTTTAGGAGCGGTCTTGACCTCAGCCTTAGGAGCCTTGGGCTCCGGCTTCTGAACAGGCTTGGGCTCGGTCTTGGGAGCCGGCTTCACTTCGGGCTTCTGCACGGCAGGCTTTACCTCGGGAGCGCTCTCTGCGGGCTTTGTCTCCGCCTTTGGCGCCTCCTTGGGCTTTTCAGGCGCTGAGGGCTTGACAGCCTTGGGCTTGGATTCAATTTTCTTAAGCTCCTTTTCGTCGGCTACCTTAAAGCGCTCAACAAGCTGGAGAAGAACTGCCGCCTGAGCGGAAAGCTCCTCGGCGGAAGCGGCGCACTCTGCGGAGGAACCGCTTGTCATCTGTACAGATGTAGAGATCTGATCCATGCCCGTAAGTATCTGCTTTACGCTGTCCGCCTGCTCCTGTGACGCAGCCGCGATGTGGTCTATGACCTTTGCGGTATCGTCGGTCTCATGAACTATCTTTGACAGCATGGAAGCAGTTTCATTCGCCATAACTGTGCCGTTTTCAACAGCGCGCAGCGAAGTCTTGATAAGCGCAGTGGTGTTCTTGGCAGCCTCTGCTGTCTTACCTGCAAGCTGACCTACCTCGCCGGCAACGACAGCAAAGCCCTTGCCTGCTTCGCCTGCCCTTGCCGCCTCTATGCTGGCGTTAAGCGACAGTATATTCGTCTGGAAAGAAATATCCTCGATGGTCTTGATGATATTTGCGATCTGGGAAGAGGTTTCGTTGATCTCCTCCATAGCGTGGAGCATATCGGACATCTTCACATTGCCCTCGTCCACCATCTTGCGGCAGTCGTCCGCAAGGTTCTTAGCCTTGCCTGCGCTCTCGGCATTTGCCGTGATATTGCCGGAGATCTCAACGATGGAAGCGTTCAGCTCCTCAACCGTAGCCGCCTGCTCGGTAGCCGCCTGGGAAAGCGTCATGGAGTTGCTGCTCATCTTCTCAGAGCCGTCAGCGACCTGTCTGCTGGACATCTCGATCTGCCTGATAACTCCGCTGGTGCTTGTGATTATGCCAAGAAGCGCCTTCTTGATAGGCTCATAGTCGCCAATATAGTTTGCAGACGGCTGAACAGTGAGATCCTCGGCTGCAAGCTTTTCAGATACCGCCTCGATATCCCTGATTATTGAACCGGTATACTCTGACATCGTATTAACCGCTTCTGCAAGAGTCTGGAGCTCATCGCCGGTATTCACAGTGACATCTCCAGTGGTGAGCTTACCCTCAGACATATCAAGTATCTTGGTATTGATGGCAGTCAGCGGAACGATTATTCTTCTGACAAACTTACGGATAACGATGGCGCCGAGTGCGAAAGCAATTATCGCACTGCCAATAATGCTTGCGACCGCAATATTTGTATTCTGGAAGAACTCAGCGGAATTGCAGATAACAAGCGTCTGCCAGTCTGTTCCCTCAAGGGTGGCGTTGTATATCACACGGTTCTTGCCGCCGATATTCTCTGTTTTCGCCTTTGTGGTGCCGATGTACTTTTCAGCTTCCTCCTGCGTCAGGCTGCCGTTTATTGCAGCAATAAGCTGTCCGTTTCCTGTCAGAAGATAGAACTCTGTGTCCTCGGCATGGAGCGTTGCAGAAATATTCTGGAGCCAGTCCGTGCTGGTCGCGATAGCAGCAGTGCCCTTGGAGTAATCGCCGCATATCATTATGTAGCCGTCGGAGCTGAGGAATGTGCCCGACAAACCGTCGGCTCGCAGATTTACTGAAACGATATTGGGATCGTTCGCCATTATCCTGTCCACCTGAGCCTGAGTTCCGTCAAGCGAGCCGATAATGCTCTGATAGTGGTAAAGCGTTGAGCTTACAAGGTTTTCAGCGGCAGCGGCTCTCTGTGAAACGGAGCTCTGCATATTGTTTGTGCTCTGCGTCACAAGGCAGAGGATTCCGGTCAATCCCGCAGACAGGATACCGTAAGCCATTACGAGCATTACAGCCAGCGTTATCCGGCTGCCCATGGATTTTTTCTTTTTCATAGATAAAACCTCACTTTTATATTGCACTGTGCAGTGTCTGTATATAGATTAATTGTATCACTTTTCCTGCATACTGTCAACCGCTATTTCACCACACACAAGCAAAAATCGTCAAAATAAAACGGACAGGGCAGGACAATCCATTCTGCTTTAAAAGAAAAATTCACGCTGAATTTGCCTGAATATATTCGGACTATGGTATCAGCCTATTATTTTTTTCACAGTCTCCGGAAGCTCTGAAAATTCCGCGATTTCCGGGACTTCCCTGTTCATCTGTCCGAAGCCGTAAGCCGCCCTGATGAACGGGACCCCGGCAAAATCGGAAGCGTCCAGATCTCCCTGAGTGTCGCCCACATACACGGCGCTGTCGACTCCGTTGCGCTGTATGACCAGCCGGATATTTTCTCCCTTGGAAAACCCCGTGGCTCCGGCGCTCTCAAAATCTGCGAAGAGTTCTTTCATTCCGGAAAACTCAAAGAAGCACTGTATGTAGCCGTCCTGGCAGTTGCTGACGATGATGAGAGTGTAGCTCCTGCGCA
>CALBGD010000362.1 GCA_937893735.1 uncultured Clostridia bacterium
GCCGGTGTCAGGAGAGCCCTTGCCGTTGTCGGTGGCAGCTGCGGGAGCCTCAGCGTCTGCGGTAGCTGCTGCGGTGTCCTCAGCTGCGTCGCCGTCAAGACCTGTTACTGTGAATGTAACCTTGATGGACTCATAAGAATCATTCGGTATAGCTGCAATGTTGTCATATACGTTGATGAGCTGGATCCTAGCGGTGTTCTTGATGCTGAAATCCCAGTCGGAGTAGTCGTCGCTTGCGGTAGCTGCGTCTACGCTCATGACTGCAACGCTCTTGTCGAAGTCAACAGCTGCGCCGTTGAGTTCAACGGAGGTGATCTCGAACTGAACAGGTGTTGTGTCGAGGTCGATGTTGGACTCGAGCTTCAGCATATTCCAGCCGCCGTCCTTAACGCCGTCGAGTGTAACTGTGTACTCGCCGTCGCCGGTGATCTGTGCGTCGGTGAAGGAAGCGCCCTCGAGCTCAGCAGCTTCGCCGAGGTCGTTGTCCCAGTAAAGGAGAGAGGACTGAGCGACGGTGTTACGGAACATATAGCTGGAAGACTGCCATGTAAGACCTGCAACGTAGCTCTCCTCAGCAGAGGTGGGCATTACGAGTGCAGCTGCTGCAACTGCGCAGGCTGCTGCTGCGGAAACGATGTTTCTGATTTTCATGATTAGATTTCCTCCTGTTGTCAGATGTGTATCTGTGTTTGCGCGGCGCTAAGCCGCATTGGGAGACATTCTGCGGGGAAGCAGTATCCTCCCGATGTACAAACCTATTATAATACATCACATAAAATTATTCAATAGGTAATTATGTATAAAAAATGTTTGTTTTTTCTGTTTAATTCGCAAAATAAACGGGAATGATTACTGATATTGCCCATAAATTCCGGAAATATGCGGTTTCCGTGAATTAAAATGACTAGATATAGTGAAAAAGTCAATAATAAGTTTATAAAAAGTGTCGGCTGAATTTATGAAAATTATAAAATACTACAAAAAAAATTGTTCAATCTGCCAAAATGAAATTTTCGCTAAGCAAATTTTCAAAATCCACTTTCTTTTTTGAAAAGTATGTGATATAATATTATGGAATAGGTGCGGGCGTACTATGCCCGTTTTACCTACATTACCTACATATATTGAGAATACCGGTCTTAAGGACCAGCAAATATATATAAAATTTGATATCTGTTCCCGCTTGCGGGGACGGGGGGGAAGTGCAGTTTTGGAAAAGTACGTTATCAGGGGTGGAAAGAAGCTCAGCGGCGAGGTAAGCATAAGCGGCGCAAAGAATGCAGTCGCTGCTATACTGCCGTGCACCATTCTTTCAGACGAGCCCTGCATTATAGAGAATATACCCAGCATAAGCGACGTTACCATCACGCTCCAGATCATGTCCGAGATGGGCGCGAATATCCGTATGCTCAACAAGACGACCGTGGAGATAGACACCCGTCCTCTCCAGAATATCCCGGTGCCCTATGAAAAGGCGAAGCTCATGCGCGCGACCACATATTTCCTCGGAACTCTGCTCGGCAGATTCCACAGCGCGCACGTATCCATGCCAGG
>CALBGD010000363.1 GCA_937893735.1 uncultured Clostridia bacterium
GGGATATGCCGGACGCCTCAACCACCCCGCACGCCAGAATCTCCGCCCGGTAACGGTCGAGATGAACAACTCCGAGTGGTACCTCCAGTACTCCCCGTACGGATATTACAACGAGCACTGCATCGTGTTCAACAAGCAGCATATCCCGATGGTCATTGACGACGCGGTATTCGACAAGCTGTTTGATTTCATCGAGCAGTTCCCGCATTACATACTTGGCTCCAATGCCGACCTGCCAATCGTCGGCGGCTCGATTCTCACGCATGAGCATTTTCAGGGCGGACACTACACGTTCCCCATGGCGAGGGCTTCCGTTGAAAAGTCGTTCCTGCTCAAAAATCACCCGGACGTAAACGCTGGCATAGTCAAGTG
The DNA here is from genome assembly GCA_937893735.1 of uncultured Clostridia bacterium. Taxonomy (GTDB): domain Bacteria; phylum Bacillota; class Clostridia; order Oscillospirales; family Ruminococcaceae; genus CAG-115. Next base: position 373 of record CALBGD010000363.1, read on the forward strand.
GCCGATGTCCGTTATCAGGCTGTCCTCATACAACCGCGCTTCACTGTCCGCAGCCTGCGCCGAGGTGCTCAAAAAGTGGAGAGCATATACGGACGAAAGCGCCGGAATTTTCGCACAGACCGACGGAGTTCCGCATAACACGATAACTCCTATCGCCAGAATGAATGGCTCCCAGTATGAGTGCGACCTCGTGCTGAGGAACAACATCACCTCCGAGGAACGTCCGCTCGGTATCTTCCACCCGGCTCCTGAGCTCCACCACATCAAAAAGGAGAACATCGGACTTATCGAGGTAATGGGTCTGGCGGTGCTCCCAGCAAGGCTTGCAACTGAGCTGGAGATACTCAGGGACGCAATGCTTTCCGGCGCGGATATCGCCGCTGACGAGAGGATATCCTCCCATGCGGTATGGGCAAAGCAGGTGCTCGCAGACCACCCGGAATTCAGCGCGGACAATGCTATGGATATTATCCGCCTGGAAGTCGGAAAGGTATTCGGTCAGGTGCTTGCAGACGCGGGAGTATTCAAGCGAGATGAAAACGGCAAGGAAGCATTCCTCAGATTTGTTGATACGCTCTGATATAAATAGCCTCCCCGCTGACTTGGGGAGGCTTGATATTGTCAAAAAGCAGGAGAAATCAGGCTGTCGGGAGGTCCTCAGATTCTAGGAATCGGCATATCGGCTTGGCTTTGTGCCTGCTGAATATGTCGCTGACGACGAAGATGACGGTTCATTGATAGCCTGAAGCGTGAGCTCATTAAGTAAGCTCACGCTTTTTTATATAAGCTTCATAAGCTTGCAGTTTTCTATGCCCGCACTCCAGAATTTCGCGATGGGTATTCCCCTGACCTGACACACGATACTGGAATTCATAGCGC
>CALBGD010000364.1 GCA_937893735.1 uncultured Clostridia bacterium
GATTCGACAGCAGAAAATATATTGAACTGACTAATGAATTCATTGTGAAGAGTGAGAATATAAGAGAATTCCGAGCTCCCGAGTTTCTGGAGCTGCTGGAACCTCTTTGCAGATTCTTGAATATAGGCAGGCTGGAGGCTTCAGTCAGGAGTTCAGAGGGTCCACTCAGAAAAATAGTTAATGTTCCGTATGTTTATTACAACAGCGGCAATTACGATGAAAACCGCGTTCTGTCAGGCGAGATAGAGCTTTCGACTTTCACGGCCGGCACGGCTTCTTATTCGGTATTCGCAGAAAAAGGCGCACCGGACTGGCTCCCGGAGGAAGTGGAGCAGATAAATGTCCTGAAAAACCTCATCTTTATAATGAGCGACAGGAACTACACGCTGAAGCTCGCGCGGGAAATGACAATGCAGGATACTGCTCTTGGCGTATATTCGCTGCCGTTCTTTCTTTCGACTGTGCGTTCAGTCATTGAGAAAAACGAGCAGGGTAATTTCGGAGCGGTGTATTTCAACCTGCGCAGATTTTCGGCGATAAACGAGCATATCGGCAGGGAAATGGCTGACAAGGCGCTTCGCAGCTACATTCAGGGACTTCAGGAGCATCTCCAGTACGAGGAATGCATTTGCAGGCTCGGCGGAGATAATTTCGTCATGCTGTTCAAAAAGGATAATCTCCCGTTCATACAGAATTATCTTTCCGGAGCGTCTGTCATCTACGACAAAAGCGGCGACAAGGTCAATGTATCCACGACTGCGGGCTGCTATCTTATCCCGGCGGGAAGCAGCGATACAGAAACCGATGTCATGGACAAGGTGAGCACTGCGATACAGCTTGCCAGAACGGTTTATAAGCGCGATTTCCTGTTCTATGACGCGCACATCATGCAGCAGCAGGAGCGCATAAAGGAAATAGAACAGCTTTTCCCGCTGGCGATAAAGCACGAGGAATTTCAGGTCTACTATCAGCCAAAAACACAGCTTACCAGCAACAAGCTTGCCGGAGCGGAAGCGCTCTGCCGATGGTACAGAGATGGCAAGCTGGTTCCGCCCGGAGAGTTTATTCCAGTGCTGGAGGGCAGCAAGGCTATTTGTATGCTTGACTTCTATATGCTGGACCATGTGTGCAGCGATATCCGCAGATGGCTGGACGAGGGACGCGAGGTCGTAAAGGTGTCTGTAAACCTGTCCAGGCTCCACCTTGGAGACCAGGAGCTTCTTGACAATATTCTTGAAATAGTTGACCGCCACAACGTACCGCATAAGTACATTGAGATAGAACTCACGGAAACGACCACGGACGTTGATTATGCGGAGCTAAAAAAGATTGTGAACGGACTGCGTGAGCAGGGGATAAGCACCTCTGTGGACGATTTCGGAATCGGGTATTCTTCACTGAACCTCATCAGGGAAATGCCGTGGAACGTCCTTAAGATAGACAAGAGCTTCCTGCCGGATATGGATATAGAAGAAAATCAGGACCCGACAAAGGTCAAAATGCTTCGTCATATCATTACGATGTCGCAGGATCTTGGGCTTGAATGTCTTGTGGAGGGCGTTGAAACAAAGGCGCAGGTCAAGCTGCTTCTGGAGTGCAAATGTTATCTTGCGCAGGGCTTTTATTTTGACAAGCCGCTGCCAGTTGCGGAATTTGAAAAGCGACTTGATTATCTCCATGCCTGCTGATTAAAATAAAAGAATCCGACTTTGAAAAAAGCCGGATTTTTTTGTGTTAATAGAAATTCGCGAACAGAGCAGCGCCAGCAACGGTAATAAGCCCCGAAACTGCTATCGAAAGGCTGCTCATTGCGCCCTCCGCTTCGCCGAGCTCCATTGCCTTCGCGGTCCCTATCGCATGGGCGGAGGTTCCGAGAGCGATTCCCTTTGCAACTGGCTCGGTTATGCGGAACAGCTTCAGCACAAGCTCGCCGAGGATATTGCCGAGAACCCCCGTGATTATTATTACACCGGCGGTTATGGAAACTATGCCGCCGAGTTCCTCGGAAACGCCCATTCCTATTGCGGTAGTGATTGATTTAGGCAGGAACGTGATATATTCCTCGTGCGAGAACCCGAAAATGGCTGCAAGCCCAAGCACGGTGCCAAGGCTGGATAGAACACCTGAGATTATGCCGGCGGCAACGGCTGCCGCATTGTGCTTGAGCAGGCTGAACTGCTCGTAGAGCGGAACTGCGAGCGCCACGGTAGCAGGTGTCAGCAGCCATGCTAGAAACTTTGCGCCCTCATAGTATGTCGCATAGTCTATGTGCAGCACGATTAGCGCAGGTATAGTCAGAATTATGGATATCAGCAGCGGATTGATGAGCGGCGACTTGAACTTCTTTTTGAGCACTGCGCCCAGCCAGTAGGCAACGAGGCTGATAAGAACGCCGAAATATGCCGATTCCGAAAGAAATTCGCTCATTTATTCTCGCCTGCCTTTCTTTTTCTGGCTCTGATGACCGCCTGAGTCACAA
>CALBGD010000365.1 GCA_937893735.1 uncultured Clostridia bacterium
GGCAGCTTACGGAGAACATCAACAGCTCCATGGGCGCGATAAACGAAAGCGTGACCGGATTCTCAAAGATGACCCGCGATATCTCGGATATTGCGCGGCAGATAAACATTCTCGCGATAAACGCCAGCATAGAGGCGGCGCGCGCTGGGGAATACGGGAAGGGCTTCGCCGTTGTCGCTGAGGAGGTCCGGAATCTCGCGCAGCACTCCCAGACTGCCGTTACCCAGGCGGAGGCAAGCAACAAGCTGGTGTTCAGCAATATCGACGACGTAAACGGCATAGTTTCCACGATAAATGACAAGATGACCGATATTCTCGCCATGATGAAGCAGATGAACGGCAATATTTCGGATACCCTCGCCAAGGGAAGCGATATCAGCAGTGCAATGACCGGAGTATCAGGCATAACCTCGACCGTTGACAGCCTTGTAAACCGCGCCGAGGAAGTGCTCCGCACCGCCGACTGACAGGAGGAGCCATGCCAAGATCCACCGACCTGCGGGTCGTAAAGACCCGCCAGACGATACGCAGCGCGCTGATTTCCCTCATGTCGGAAAAGGAGCTTGCGGACATCACAATATCGGAGCTTTCAGAGCGGGCGCAGATAAACCGCAAGACGTTCTACCGGCACTACGGCGCGATCTCAGATGTTATAACGGAGTTTGAGGACGAGCTTCTGTCGGATTTCGCGGATATCCTGAAAACCAGCAATACCAGCATATTTGAGATAGGCTCTGTGCTGCGGGAGATAAGCGCTCTTATCAGCGGCAATCAGGAATACTTCGTTAAGCTGCTGAAGCTCAACCCGGAGCTTTTCAGCAGCGGCAGGGTAAAGGCGATGCTCCGCCGGGCGGTGGAGATAGCCCTGCGGGACGTATGCCGCATAGCTGACGAGCAGACCCTCCACGCCCTGTCGGAATTTACTACGAGCGGTGTCCTGTCGCTTTATTCCGCATGGTTTGACACGGGCTGCACGGGAAGCCTTGATGTGATAACCGATATCGCCAACAGAATGACAATGAGCGGTCTGAAAGGCTTCGTTGAGGACGAAAAGCTCCGCGAAATGCTCAAATAATATTCTGTGCTGTATATCAAGTCAAATAACGTAGGGGAGGGGCTTGCCCCTCCCGAAGCGCTTTAACTGCATGGTGCATATATTCGGAGTGTGGAGAGGGAAACATTATGTTTGCCCAAACTGTCACGAAGCGGCGTATAGACGCGCTGCGTTTAAAGGCGGGAGGGGCAAGCCCCTCCCCTACATCATGGTATTAAAATGGGGCTGTGTTTTTTCACAGCCCCATTCCAATTAGGAGTATTTTTAAATCAGTCCCACGAAGTGGGACACATTAATTCGGAATTCTGAATTAAGAATTCCGAATTAATTTTTACTCTGTCCTGAGCGCCTCTACCGGATCCTTCTTTGCTGCAAAGCCAGCCGGAACAAGTCCCGCTATCAGCGTAAGTAGCATACTTATCACCACGAGGATAACACCGCCCTGCCACGGGAGAAGCGCAACGTTCGCGATTCCTGTGATGTTCTCGATGATAATGTTTATCGGGATATTCAGCAGCAGCGTCACGCCGATTCCTATAACGCCCGCCGTGAATCCCACGATAAGCGTTTCCGCGTTGAATACGTTCGAAATATCGCGCTTGGAGGCTCCCATTGCACGGAGTATTCCTATTTCCTTTGTGCGCTCCAGCACGGAGATGTAGGTTATGATGCCTATCATTATGGAGGAAACTATCAGCGATATAGCCACGAATGCTATCAAAATATAGGATATCGCGTTGATTATGTCGCTGACGGAGGACATCATAAGTCCCACATAGTCGGTGTAGTTGATGACGTCGGCCTGTTTGTCCTCGGCTATCTTGCCGTCGTTGTACTTCTCTATGAGCTGGGTTATTACTTCCTTGCTCTCAAAGTCCTTTGCATATATCTTGATGGAGCTTGGCTCTGCGAGGTCAGCTTTGCCGAGGAGCCTCAGGTTGCCGTCGTATGTGGCGTCGGTGGTTTCCGGCTCCTTGGTCATCTCCATGAGCTGGCTGAGCTGGTCGGAGGTCAGCACCTGCATGAACAGCGTGTATATCTTCGCCGGCTCTATCATTCCGTTCATCTTCGCGGAGAGCTGGGCGTTCTGCTCCGGGGTGAGGGAGGCGGCTATCTGCGCGGAGAGCTGAGCCCTCTGCTCGTCTGTCAGCATGGAGGTCACGTCTTCTCCCTGCTGAGCCTGCATGAGCTGCTCCGGCGTGAGAAGTCCCATCATTATGGAGCTCATCTGCTCGTCGGATACCATCGCCATCATCTCGGACTGAATTTCGGCGCGCTGTTCGTCCGTCAGCGAAGCCATAATCCCCTCGTTGAGCTTCGCCTGCTGCTCCTCGGTGAGCATTGCAGAGAGCTGCGCCATCGCGTCCTCCTGAGACATGGCGTCCTTTTCCTCTTCGTCAGCCTTGGGGAATTCTATGCCGGTGAATACATCAACATCAGGGTTCTCCTCCTGCTGTTTGACTATCTCGCTGCTGTTCACCTTGTCTATCATATACTCAGTCAGCGCGTGGGTGTAGCCTATTCCGCCGGAATTTGTCGAGGATATCAGCGAATCCGCGTCGGGCTTGAGTATTCCTACTACCTTCAGTTTCAGACCGTTCTCCGCAGCC
>CALBGD010000366.1 GCA_937893735.1 uncultured Clostridia bacterium
GGGCTGGTGCTGGATAAAGACACGCGCGTCGCGACCGTCGGTATCGGCTACGGCGACGGGCTTTCCCACCGCTTTGCCGAGGCGAACTCCCTGCGCGTGATAACCCTCGATACGCAGATAGAGGATATGATAGTAAGCTCCGTAAAGAAATCCGACCAGGGAAGCTACCTTGCGATGGCTCCGGATATGATACAGCGTATCGTTGCCGCTTCCAACCGCGAGATAGACAAGATAAAGGACGTAATACCGACAGTCATAATCCTGACATCGCCGGTGGTGCGTATCTACTACAAGAAGCTCACGGAGCAGTTCATTCCGAACATCACTGTGCTGTCTTACAGCGAGATAGATTCCACGGCGCAGATCCAGGCGATAGGCAACATTTCGCTCAACGCCGCGGCGGTCCCCGCCGTATGATACCCGTGTGACAAGGAGGGAGTAGCATGGAAGGCAGCGTTACCGCGGCTCTTCTTGAAGAGTATGGCATGAGCCGCGATATGGCAGTGCGCAACGAGATAGTCCTGAAAAATCTCGGGCTGGTGCGCGCCTGTGCGCTTTCCCTGCGCAACACCTACGTCAGGTATGGCGACACGGACGACGTGATAAACGAGGGCGTTATCGCCCTGATGGACGCCATCGAGAGCTTCGACCCTACAAAGGGCGCAAAGTTCGAGACCTACGCTTCACTGAAAATACGCGGCGCGATAATTGATTACGTCCGTAAACAGGATTGGGTTCCAAGACCTGTAAGAAAATTTGCCCGTGACCTTGACAACGCGAACACTATATTGTATAATCAATATGATAGGGTCCCGACCAATGCGGAGCTTGCAGACTACCTTGATATTTCGGAGGAAAAGCTGCTGCGCGGCATGGCGGACGCCTCCAACACCGTTACGCTCTCGTTCGAGGAGCTTCTGTACGAGGATAACTTCGAGGAAAGCGCGGTGCAGGCTGACGGCACTGATTCCCGCCTGATGCGGGAGGAACTGCGGGGAGTTATCGCAAAGGCGATAGATTCCCTCAAGGAAAAGGAACGCCAGGTCATCACCCTTTATTACTACAAAAGCATGAAGTATTCCGATATCGCAAAGGTTATAGGCGTGTCGGAATCCAGAGTGTGCCAGATAAACACCAAGGCAATGCTGTCGCTGAAAGCGGCTCTCGAGCCATACATCAAGGGGACAGCGGCGAACAGACGGGAGGAAAAGCTGTGAACAGAGGCTTCTATTACGCCTGCAACGGCATGATACTGAATCAGCGCAAGCTGGACTGCATAGGAAACAACCTCACCAATATGACGACCCCGGGCTACAAGCGCGACACGATAATCACTCAGCGCTTCAACGAGCAGATGATACTGGTGAAGCACCGCGAGGAGCTTTCCGGAACATTTGCGCAGACTTACGTTGACAATTCCTACACCGACCTTCAGCAGGGGACGTTCGAGTACACCAACACTCCGTTCGATGTGGCGATAAACGGCGATGTTTATTTCAACATCAACAGCTACACCGGCGAGCAGATGCTCACAAGAAACGGTCAGTGGGAGCTTGACGGCGAGGGCTATCTCTGCCTGTCGAATTCCGGCAGGATACTCGGCGAGAACGGCGAGATATACCTTGGGAACAAGGATTTCACAATCGACAATGACGGCGTTATCTATCAGGACGGTCAGGTGGTGGATAAGCTCCTGCTTTCCTACATCGACCCTGAGGGCAACGTTGACAAGTTCGGTGCGAATATGTTCACCTCCGTGCAGGCGGGCGCGGTTCCCGAGGGCACGCAGTACCAGATAATCCAGGGCGCTTATGAGCGCTCCAACATAGACGTAAACTATGAGATGACTATGATGATGAATGCCAACCGTATCTACGAGGCTTCCAGCTCCTTGGCAAAGCTGCTGGATTCCATGAACCAGAAGTCCACATCTCTCTGCAAGATCTGAGGAGTTAAGTAATGAATATAGCTTTTCACACCGGAAAATCCGCAATGATCGCTCAGGCGCAGGCCCTGAACGTCTACGGCAATAACATCGCGAACATAAACACCTACGGCTACCAGACCGTCCGTCCGTCGTTTTCGGACTGCCTGTACTCCGTTCAGCGTTCCACAGAGCCTGAGTGGCAGACCGGACACGGTACATATATCCAGCATACCGGAGTTATGTACGACGAAAGCCAGTTTTATTTCACCGAGCAGCCGCTTGATTACGCGCTTCCCAACGAGGGATTCTTCGCAGTCGAGGACCGCTACGGCGAGATTAATTACACCCGCGACGGCGCCTTTGCAATGACTCAGGCGGACACAGGCGAGTGGTACCTTGTGACCGCGAGCGGCGAGTACGTGCTTGACTACGACAGGAACAGGATAGTCGTTCCGTTCAATGAGGACGGTACGGCTGCTGATTACAGCGCGCTCAGCGACATGATAGGCGTGTTCAAGTTTGAGAATGTTTACGGCATTGATTCCGCGGCTGACAACCGCTACGCGGCGACCGCGAGAAGCGGCGAACCCGTTGCGGAGCGTGATTTCCAGAAGCTTCAGGGTGCGCTCGTCACATCTAATGTGAACCTTGCAGACCAGATGGTGAAGCTCATTGAGACCCAGCGCGCATATCAGATAAGCTCACGTGTAGTGACCACATCTGATGAATTCACGCGCATCGCGAACAATCTCAGATAAGCTCAGGAGTAACAAATGCTGAAGAATTACGATGAACTCTCCCCGGTAGCCATAGACTGCCTGCGCGAGATAGGAAATATAGGCTCTGGAAGTGCGGCTTCCGCACTTTCGCAGATGCTTGGAAAGCCGATAGAAATGCGCGTTCCGGACGTGTGCGTGCTGGAATATCAGCAGATAATCGACACCATGGGCGGTCCTGAAAAAATCATCACCGGTATTCTGGTAAGGCTTCAGGGCGACATCAAGGGAATGATGATGTTCCTGCTGGAGGACAGCTTCGCACAGGTGGTGCTCTCCACGTTCATGAGTCAGGAGAAGATCGAGCTTACAAAGCTTGACGATATGCAGCTCTCCGTCATCACGGAGATGGGCAACATCATGGCGGGAAGCTATCTGCGCGCACTCGCCACCCTGACGGGGCTTACGATAGATATGGAGATACCCTCCATGACAGTGGATATGCTGGGCGCCATCATGAGCGTGCCGATAACGGAGTTTGCTCAGGTGGGCGACAAGGTGCTATTCATCAACGACGGATTTTCCGTTGACGGTGTGGACATCAAGTCCAACATCATTCTTATCCCGGAGATGGATTCTCTGGAGACCCTTATGAAGAAACTTGGTGTTATGTAATGGCTAACCTGACGATAGGCATATCTGACCTTAAGGTATGCAGACCGCCGGACGTCCTGGTGACCTATGCGCTTGGTTCCTGCGTCGGGATATGCCTGCTTGACAGCGTTGCGGGAGTCGGCGGAATGTCACATATAATGCTCCCGGACAGCACACAGGCGACCAATGGCGCCGCAACGCCCATGCGTTTCGCGGACACGGCGATCCCAATGCTCATTCGTGAGATGGTAAGACTGGGCGCGAGCCGTTCGCGCATAAAGGCGAAAATTGCCGGAGGCGCGGTGATGTTTGCGGCAGCAAGCGACAGATTCAATATTGGCGAGCGCAACATTCAGGCGGTAAAGGCGGCTCTCCGCAAGGAGGGTATCCCGATAATCGCAGAGGATACCGGGCTGAACTACGGACGCACCGTGTTCTTCTATCCGGAAACCGGCATCATGGAGGTCAGGGCGGCCGCCATGGGAAACAAGCAGTTCTGATCCCCGCGGAGCGGGAAATTTTCGGCGGCTGTATCTTGAATACGGCTGCTTTTTGTTTCTGTAAGGCTATGATCCGTTAGCATGAACTAATTGCAGATAGTGCATAAATGTGACAAGAATTGGTGCATTTTGTACAAAGAATCTGAAAAAATCGCTTTAGGTATTTACAAATTGAAGAATTTGTGATATGATATTAAATAAGCTAAGACTAGTACGCCTCCGGTTTCCGGCGGCGGTCAATTGCGGACAGATTTCCTGTCTGTAAATATTAAGGAGGAAAAAATCCAATGGCAAGAGAAATGCAAACAATGGATGGTAACAACGCTGCGGCTCATGTGTCCTACGCGTTCACTGATCTTGCTGCCATCTATCCCATCACCCCCTCTTCCGTAATGGCTGAGGTAACAGACTCCTGGTCCACAGCCGGTGTAAAGAACATATTCGGCGAGCAGGTAAAGGTTGTAGAAATGCAGTCTGAGGCGGGCGCTGCCGGCGCAGTTCACGGCTCCCTTTCCGCTGGTGCGCTGACTACCACATATACTGCGTCTCAGGGTCTGCTCCTGATGATCCCTAATAT
>CALBGD010000367.1 GCA_937893735.1 uncultured Clostridia bacterium
AAATCAATGCTCTCAACAGGAGTCACGATATATCTGATATCCATGCCTGCTGACAGCTTTTTCGCCTGTTCTATCTGATTTTCGGAGATATCAGTTCCTACCCAGTCCGCACCGAATCTGTACATATTTCTGGGGAGAACCCCTGTTCCGGTGCCGAGGTCAAGAACCCTCTGCCCGGCGGTGCATAGTCCTCTGTCAACGATTTTCTGATAGAACTCCGGAGGGTATATGTCCCGATATTTCGCGTAATCTCTGGAGGTCCTGCCCCAGTCAAACGCCTTCCCGCCATCTATCCTGCTGTCTACGATATCCATGATTACTCCTTAATGGGAGGGTGTTCTCTGATGTATTCCTCGACCATATTTGCAGAATAGCGGCAGAGCTCAGGACAGGGGCGCTTCTTGTAGTATTCCGCCGTCCGCGCCTCAGGCACCGGAGAGCCCTCCGGCTTTGAAAGCCCGAGAAGCTCCTTGCAGATAATGCTCCCGTTGTCCTGCCTGAATTTTGCCGCAAGCTCCTGAATCCGTGCGTACAGCCCGGCTTTAGCCTTAACATTCTTCGGGTCGGAATAGCCGTACAGCACGTTTATAGCGATGACTGCACCGGAAAACGTTCCGCATACCTCGCGGAGCCGTCCTACTCCGCCTCCGAATCCTGAGCCAAAACGGACTGCGGCGTCAAAATCCATGCCGATAACGTCCGCGAATGCGCCGACTACCGCCTGCGTGCAGTTGTATCCCGCAAGGAAAAGCTCATAAGCCTTGTCTCCCCTGCTCATTTCGCGATAGCCTCTGCGGCGTCTGCGATCGGCTCCGCCTCCGGGCAGTCGAATCCCTCGATACTGCCGTTGTCTACTCTTACAGCAAGCTCGGGATTTATCGGGAGCTTTGCAAGAACTTTAAGACCGAATTTCTGCGCGGTCTCGTCGATATGGCTCAGACCGAACACATTGATGTGCTTTCCGCAGTCAGGACATACGGCGTAGCTCATATTTTCAACAAGACCTATCACCGGGATCTTCATCATCTCAGCCATCTTGACAGCCTTGCCAACTATCATGGAAACAAGTTCCTGCGGAGATGTCACGACGATTATTCCGTCAAGCGGAATAGACTGGAAAACGGTCAGAGGGACATCGCCGGTTCCCGGAGGCATATCAACGAACATATAGTCTACGTCGCCCCATGCAACGTCAGTCCAGAACTGTTTTGCAGTACCCGCGATTATCGGACCGCGCCAGATCACCGGGTCAGTTTCATCGGGGAGAAGCAGATTCACTGACATCACCTTTATGCCTGTTTCTGTCAGCACCGGGAAAATCTCGTTTTCGTTTCCCTCTGCCTTTTCGTGCAGACCGAACGCCTGCGGAATAGAAGGACCTGTGATATCTGCGTCAAGAACTGCTGTTCTATATCCTCTGCGGTTCATCAGGACTGCGGACATTGACGTCACCATGGATTTTCCAACGCCGCCCTTGCCGCTGACAACTCCGATGACCTTCTTGATATGGCTGTCCTTGTGCGGCTGTGCGACCATGCTCTCCTGTTTCCTCTCAGAGCAGCTTGCGGAACAGCTTCCGCAGTCGTGTGTGCATTCGCTCATCTTATTATCACCTTTCGAATTACTTTATGGGGAAGTTCACGGCGTACATCGTCATAAGACGGATTCCGCATACAAGTCGGTCGGAGAGCGTCACATAATCCTTGGAGCGGTTGTGGCTCTGTGCAGCCGCAGCGCCTGTATCGTTCCAGCTTCCCATTGCGCCGAATACGTCCGCCATGTCGGAAGCAACATAGAATTTCATCATGTCCTCAGGTATCTGCGGAGGAACTGCGCCTGCCTTGAATGCCGGGATCTCATCGCCGGAAAGAATTCCAGCCGCCTTTTTAAAGGTCTTGGCGAACTTCTCTTCGCCCAGTTCCTCGGCAAGCTTCTCAATATCCGTCAGAGTCGCTATCATAAGTGATGTTTCGTTGCGGAAATCCGGATCGTTCTCAGGAGCTCCCTCTGCAACGGACTCGGTGTAGACAGTTGTCCATAGGTTTGTTTCATTGCTGAATGTCCAGTGCGGCACAAAGCGTGTAACTGTATTATCAGCATAGCGCACGAATATTGTCGTAGCCGCATGATTTACATATCCAAGCTGCTGACGAGCGACTTTCATTCCCATTATCATGAAGATGTTCTCCACGCCCTCTTTTTTCAGGTGTGCGAACCAGTCAGCCGGGTCCTTTGCACGGAACAGCGGTCCGCCCTCTTTCTTGCGGTCGCAGAAGTTGAATGTGATGCTTCCCTCGTACTTCAGCGGGGTGAATTCGTAGTCAGTGCCGTTTTTAAGTGCTGTTCTTGCAGCCGCAACAATGCGGCAGATCTGTGAAACTTCTCCGTTCATATTATGCTCCTTAGTAAGTTATTTTATTTGCAAAGCTCTCGCCGTCCAGCTTCCCCTCTGCTCCGAGGAGTTCAAGTACGGTCGCTCCGATGTCACCGAAGCAGGCTCTTGTGCCTAAATTGCCGGGTTTTATTCCAGCGCCGGATATCAGCACCGGAATGTACTCGCGGGTATGGTCGGTTCCAGTGTAGCAGGGGTCGCAGCCATGATCTGCCGTGATGAACAGAACATCGTCCGGCAGCATTTTTTCAAGGAAAGTCCCAAGCCATACATCAAATTCATTGAGCGCCAGCGCGTAGCCCTCCGGGTCGCGGCGATGTCCGAAACTCATATCGAAATCAACGAGGTTCGTGAAGCACAGCCCATGGAACGGAATACTCTGGAAGCTTGCGGTATGACTCATGTCGCAGAGATTTCCTATGTCGCGGACATACTTTGTAAGACCCTTCCCCGCAAAAATGTCGTAAATCTTTCCGACGCCGATAACGTCATATCCCTGTCGGGAAAGACAATCAAGCATGGTGTCCTTCGGCGGAACAAGTGAGAAATCATGTCTGCGCGGAGTTCTTGTAAATGGATATTCTCCCTCAAACGGGCGCGCAATGACTCTTCCCACCGCGTATTTTCCGGTGAGTATCTCACGCGCCATT
>CALBGD010000368.1 GCA_937893735.1 uncultured Clostridia bacterium
AAACCGGGGGAATTTTTTTGTACTAAACCGGACGTGCCTCTCATACAATTATACAAATACAGTTTGGGAGGAATGGCAATGATAGCCGCAAAAACACAGCACCCTGAAATTCCGCTGAGATACGCCGCCGCTAAAATAACCCTGCCGCCGGGGAATATCGCAGAGATACGCCTGCGCACCGGAAAATGCGCCGCCGCAGTCATGACAGACGGCAGAATGCTCCGCTGCTCCGACTTATTCACCCGTGAGGACATAAACGAATGCTTTCTGGAGCTCTGCCGGAATTCCGTGCACAGCTACGCCCGGGAGATATCCGAGGGCTACATAACGCTCCCCGGCGGGAACCGCGTGGGATTCTGCGGGACGGCGGTGCTCCGTGACGGGGAGATCTCCACGCTGAAAGAAATTTCATCGCTGAATATCCGCTTCGCCCGGGAGGTCAGGGGCTGCGCGGAGGAACTCTGCCGCTGGGCGTTTCCGGACGGGCTGTGCTCGCTGATTATATGCGGAAAGCCGCTTTCAGGGAAAACCACGCTGCTCCGCGACATGGCGAGGATTCTCGGCGCATCTCACCGCATTGCGCTGATAGACAGCCGGGGCGAGCTTGCGGGGGTCAGCGGCGGAGTCCCGGCGCTTGACGTGGGCGAAAACACGGACGTGCTTAACGGCTACCCGAAAGCGGAGGGCATAATGTGCGCGCTGCGCTCCCTCAGCCCGGAGATGATAGTCTGCGATGAGATAGGCAGCGACGCGGAGGAAGTCCGGCAGTGCATGGGCTGCGGCGTGAAGCTCGCAGTGACCGCCCACGCCGCAGGCATTGACGAGCTGCGCTTCCGCCCGGGTATTGCGGAGCTTTACCCGCTTTTCGACCGCGCGGCGCTTCTGGAGGGCGGCAGGCTGACCGATATCCGGGAGATAAGAGCGTGAGACTGGCGGCGGGAATAGTGATAATGCTCCTGTGCACCGCGTGGGGATTCCGCGGCAGCGTTACGCTCAGAAAACGATGCGCGCTCCTGCGGGAATTACGGCTTCTGCTGGAGCATTTCTCGATAGGGATATCCTGCACTGCGCCTACCCTCGAGGAGCTTGCAGGGAGCGGTCAGGGGGAATTCGCGGAGCTCCTGCGGGAGGGACTGTCGGAAACCCCAGATATCCGCGCCGCGTGGAGCAGGGCAGTGGACAGGCTCTCGGAGCAGTCCTGCTGCGGGAAAGAGGAAGCCGCGCTGCTTGCGGAGCTGGGGCAGTCCCTCGGCACCTGCTCAGCGGAGAGCGAAATATCCCTGCTGAAGCTGTATTCCGCGCGGCTGGACAGGCTTCTGGAGCAGGCGGAGGAAGCCGCCGAAAAGAAAGGCAGGCTGTATCGCTCCGGGGGAGTGCTCGCGGGGCTTGGCGCGGCAGTCATGCTGCTGTAAGGAGCGTGAAAGATGGAGCTTGACCTGATATTCAAGATAGCCGCCGTGGGGATAATCGTTGCCGTGCTGAACCAGATACTCAAAAAAACCGACCATGACGAGCAGGCGATGATGCTCACCGTGGCGGGTCTGGTGATAGTGCTGATGATGATAATTCCGGCGATAGACGAGCTTTTCGGGACGATAAAATCCGTTTTCGGGCTGTGGTGAATTATGGATATCATTTCGCTTGTGGGAATGGGCGTGCTGTCGGCGGTGCTGTGCATTATCGTCCGGCAGTACAAGCCGGAGATGGCTCTCGGGGTGAGCATAGCCTGCGGAGTGCTGATAATGGGCGCGGTGATAACCATGCTTGCGCCCTCCGCGGAGCTTATCTCGCAGCTGACGGGGGCCGCCGGGCTGGACAGCGGATATTCGCGGACGCTGTTCAAGGCGCTCGCGGTGTGCTACATAACCCAGCTCGGCTCGGACTGCTGCAAGGACGCGGGGGAATCCGCGATAGCCTCCAAGATAGAGCTTGCCGGAAAGGCGGCGGTGGTGGTCATCTCGCTGCCGGTATTCTCGGCGCTGGCGGAGATAGTCATGGAGCTTCTCGGCTGAATGGAAAGGAACTGAAATGCGCAGGATACTGCTTCTGGCGGCGAAGCTGCTGTTGATTCTTGCCGCCGCCCTGCTCCTCTGCGGGAATGCCTCGGCGGAAACCGGGGAATCCCCGGGAAACGCGATAGCCGACGCCGTCCCCCCGGAGGCCTCCGAAATACTGGAGGGCGCGGGCATTACCCCGGAAAACAACGGAGCTGCCGGGCTCACGATAGACGGCACGCTGGGCTATCTGTGGGAGCTTTTCATGAACCGTGCCGCTGCGCCGATACGGCTGCTGGCGGCGCTCTGCGGGATAGTTCTGCTGTGCGCCCTCGCCGGGAGCGCCGCTGACGGCGCCGGAAGTATGTCCGGGGTCTTCTCGGTGGTGGGAGTCCTAGCTGGCGCGGGAATGACCTCGGCGGCGGTGTACGACGCGCTTTCCGGCACTCTGGAGGTGCTCCAGACTGCGTCCCGGTTCATGCTGGTGTTCGTGCCGGTTTTCGCGGGAGTTATCGCGGCGATGGGAAAGGCGGCTGCGGCCTCTGCGGCGAATACCGTGACCCTTGGGGCGGCGCAGCTTTTTTCGCAGCTTGCGGTGAATTTCCTTGTGCCGGTCTGCGGGACGGTGATGGGGCTGTCCGTGACCGGAGCAATACACCCGGAGCTCAACATCGGCAAGCTCGGGGAGCTGATAAAAAAAGCCGCCTTCTGGTCGCTGTCGCTGATAATGACGGTGTTCATGAGCATTCTTTCCGCGCAGACCTTCGTGACGAATTCCGCAGACACGGTGCTGATTAAGACGGCGAAATTCGCGGTTTCGAACGGAGTTCCCATTGTCGGCGGCACCATCTCGGACGCTGTGAATACGGTGCACGCGAGCCTTTCGCTGCTTCACAGCTCGATAGGGACTTATGGCATAATCGCGGGTATCGTGATAATTCTGCCGTCGCTGATCTCCGTGATATGCTACCGCATGGCGCTTTCAGCGGCGGAGGCGTTCAGCGGGGTGTTCGGCGTAAAGGAGCTGACGGAGCTTTTCAAAGCGTGCGGCTCGGTCATGGCGATGATCATGGCGGTGATAGTATGCTTCCTGCTGCTTAACACTATCTCCGCGGTGATAATGCTCGCTCTTGGCGGCGGTGCAGGGTAAGGAGGTGGGAAATGCAGTTTCTGTCAACCGTCTGCATGGCGGCGATAGCCTCGGCGCTGTTCCGTATGCTTGTGCCAGAGAACCGCTGCGGAAAGCAGATATCCCTGCTGATAGCCGGGCTTTTCCTGCTGGCGGGGGTGAACGCGTTCAAGGGCGCTGATTTCAGCTTTGACAAGACCCAGTACAGCTACGAGGACAACGCGGATTACATAGGATTTTCCGGTGACATAAACAGGGAGCTTCAGAAGAAAATATGCTCTGAAATGTCGGACAAGCTGTATTCCCTGCTGAATTCCAGCGGAATATATCCTGAAGAGATACACGTTATCGTTAATATTTCAGGATTGTACAGCATATCTATAACACAGGTGGAGCTTGTATTCAGCGAAAGCCAGCGTCCGGAGGCAGAAGCAG
>CALBGD010000369.1 GCA_937893735.1 uncultured Clostridia bacterium
AATGGCATATACCAGCAGACCATTATCCGTGAAGGCGTAGGGCTGATTGACGCAGTAGATTTGATTTGTTTCATCGTTCTGTGTGGGTGTTTCATTCGGGGGAACATAGCTTAGTATCCGACCCGAAATTTCGGATTCGTCCGGCGCTTCGGCTGCCTTTTCGGAATGAACCCAATAGAGCTGGTCATTTACCATTATGAATGGGGGAGCTACATCGTCGTTAGGTTCCTCTTCCTTTGGCTGAAAAATGATGAACGCGGCGGAAATGACAACTAATATAAGCACTACGGCGATGCCGATTTTTGTTCGTCTGCTCATTTTGACCTCATTCCTTATATCGAATTAAAAAAACAAATTAGATTGCTTTTTGCTGAATTGCGGTTTTGAAAAATGCTTTCATATATATAGACGCGAAAATCACGAAAACGTAACACCTAAATTCGATAGTTTACAAAAAGTTCACAAATAAAGCCCGCAGAAAATTCTGCGGGCTCAGTCATAGTTCGTAAAAACAAATTTATTTTGCAAATATCGTGTTTATTTTATTCCGCAGTTATGCTAAAATAAAATCAGCGCTTTTCCATGCCGTCTTCGCAGCTTTTGATAAGATTAAACAGGCTGGAGGCAAAAAGCGGGTAATTTCGGGCAATACTCTCGGAGGAAGCATAAAGGTTTTCCTCATTGACAGAGGAATCCCCCTCAAGACGCTTTGCACGGCATTCGCAGGCTTTCATGTATGCGTCAGCGCTCTCCAGCGCGCCGGGCTGCTTCACGCTGAACATATTCATGTTGTTTTTGCGGCAGAAAGAGTATATAATTCTGAACATACGGTAAACCGCTGCCATAAGATAGCCGGAAACCTGCTTCGTCAGTTCCTTGCTGCCGCTTTTTGCCAGCAGATCAAACACAATGTTCATGGAATTTGCGATAAGCTTTTTATTGAGCACAGGCAGAACTCCGGCGGAGGACATGCTGTTCTCCTTTCCGGCGGAATCCGGCTCCGGAATATCCTCGGCGGCAAGAGTCATGCCGTCCGGGTCGGCGGAACGCCCCAGCAGATAATCGGTGGAAACTCCGTAGTAATCCGCGGCGCGAACAAGGAAATCAAGACCGCATTCGCGGATTCCTTTTTCGTAATGTGAAAGCAAAGCCTGCGAAACGCCAAGCGCCGCGGCAGCTTCCTTTTGGCTGAGGTGTTTTTCTTTTCTTAACAGAGAAAGTACGCGGGGAAAATCTGACTGCATGATACAATATCCACCTTTTTTCGATAACAATGCGTATATTATACACCGTTCATAACCCTTTGTAAAGTATTTAAGGAGGAAATATGGTAACTTACAAAATACATTTTTTCCGCCACGGCATGGCGGAAGATCCTTCCCGCAAAATCTGCCTCGGTGGCAGAACAGATCCGGCGCTTACGCCGGACGGCGCACAGGAGCTGCGCGAGCTGATGAGCACCTATCAGTACCCCTTCGCACAGAAGGTTTACACAAGTCCCATGCTCCGCTGCACCCAGACCGCGGACATTCTGTTTCCCGATACGGAAGGCGAAATTATGGACGAGCTTCGGGAATGTGACCTCGGCGAGTTCGACGGCAAGTCCATCGCAGAGCTCAAGGGCAACGAGAAGTTCCTCGGCTGGCTGGAGGGCAAAAATCCGCCTCCCGGCGGCGAAACCCACGAGGAATTCGGTGCGCGAATAGCCTGCGCATTCGATGACATAATTCACGATATGTCCGAGCACTACCTGACCGAAACGGCGGCCGTCACCCACGGAACCGTCATTATGGGGCTTTTCGCCATGTGCGGCTACCCCCGCGAAGAAATGCGCTATTGGGCGGTGGACAGCGGCTGCGGCTATACTGTCCGCACCAGTGTTTCCATGTGGATGCACGACAACTGCTTTGAGGTCATCACGCCGCAGCCCATGGGCGGCGAAGCGGCGGAGGACGAGCCCATGACCGAGGAGGAAAGGGAATGGAACTTCATCGAATAATCAAATCCGACGCGCGCCGCGCTTTGCGCCGCTATTGGGCAAAGTCTGTGGTGGCGGCGCTGACATTGTTTTCGGCATATATTGCCATTGCCTTGGCGGAATCAGTGCTGCTGTTCGTCTTTTCCGGCGAAGAAAGCCTGAGCACCGATTTTCTCTCCTTGGGCAGAACGAGCACCGAGACCCTCGTCATCACCGGAATTTCCGCTCTTGTTTTTTGCTTGCTGATGCCGGCGCTGATCGTGGGCTATAAAAAGCTGCACCTTGCCTTTGCAAACGGCGGCGAAATCGCCGTCGCTACCCTGTTCGACAGCTTTTCTTCTCTCCGCGAATTTTTCCGCGCCATCGCTTTCGCGCTGCTGCTCACCATACGGCGTTCTCTGGTTTTCGCGGCGGCTCTTGTCCCCGGCGGAGCGCTTATTTATGCGGCTTACCGCTTTATCGAGCCGCAAAGCCGCACCGTGTATATGCTCGAGCTTTGCGCGTACTGCGTGGGCGGAATTTTGATTTTGCTCTGTCTTGCGCTGGCGCTGATTTTCTCTCAGCGGTGGTTCGCCGTGCCCTATTATCTCGCAGAAGGAACCGGCGTGCACAAGGCGTTTGTGCTCTCCGTAAAGGCGACAAAAGGCTTCTGCCCGGAAATAATCCGCTTCAAAATTTCGTATTTCGGATGGGGGCTGCTCTCTGTGCTCATTTTGCCGCTGCTGTGGAGCTTGCCCTATTATTCTACGGCAAACGCCATTTACGCAAAGTATCTTATGGAACGTTTTGAGCACAATTCGGCAAACACGGCTCCAGCCGCAAACCCGCTTGAGCATCAGCAAAACGTGGATTTTGAGCACGGCGGACTCGGCGTAGAGCCAGATGAATCCTTCTATGTCCAAAATGAGCACGCCGTGAGCACCGATGTGCCTGTCATGAGCACTGATGAGCACGAACCTGATAATTTCGACTTTGCGCCGCCTTCTTCACGGCAGGCAGAGGAGCTTTCCAACCACGGCGCAGGCAAAGACCCTGAAGAATTTCTCAATAGGATAAAATCCCTCGGCGAAGAGGAAAAATAGCAAAAGAAGCGCCCGAAAAGGCGCTTCCCAGTCTGTCGAAAAAGGCTTTCCCGTGATATTTTCATGCAAGAGCCTCACAGA
>CALBGD010000370.1 GCA_937893735.1 uncultured Clostridia bacterium
CGTGCTCTTTCCAGAGCCGTTCTCCCCAAGGATACACAAATAATCGCCCTTATTCACACAAAAGCTTATATCTTTCAGCACTGCGCCGGAATTATATCCGACAGAAAGCGCTTGACAGGTGAGCTGAGCCATTTCCCCACCTCCCTTAGTTAAGCGCTTCCCGGAGCACTTCGAGGTTCTTTTCCATGATGGAATAGTACGTCGCGCCGTTCTTCACATCGTCTGATGTTGTCGACTGCATGGAATCCATAGCGAGTATCTTCTGATCTTTTGAAGCGGTATTCTGAACCACGGTTTCAGCGATTTTGTGCTTTACGCCCTCAATGGTCAATACGCAGGGAAGCCCCAATTCATCTACCTTTCCCGCGAGGAAAGATATTGTTTCAAAGCTGGCTTCCGTTTCCGCAGAGCAGCCGACGAACGCTGCATAATAATCCAGGCCGTAATCATCGACAAGATATCTGAAAGGAAAGCGGTCGCCGAAAAGAATTGTCTTTCGTGCGGCGCTGTCAACCATTCCCTTATACTCGCTGTCAAGCGCGGACAGTTTGGAGATGTAGTCGGAAGCGTTCTGCTGATAAGCATTGCCGTTATCCGGGTCGAGTTTTCCGAGGGCGTCGGCAATAGACTGGCACAGCGTTTCTGAATTGCGCAGGGAAAGCCATACATGCTCGTCCTTTTCTTCTTCGTGTTCATGTCCCATAAGCTCGTCAAGTATCTCATCTACGGAAAGGGAACTTCCGACAAAGAACGGGTTTGTTTTGGAATCCATAAGGCTGTCGAAACCGTCGTTGCCAAAATAGATGTGGAAATGCTCGGCTGCCCCGGGTTCGTGTCCGTGGTCGTTGAACTGAACGTATTTCGGCGCAGCTTCATTATCGGTGGTGAACTGATAACGAACGCTGCTTATGCTTCCATCGTCGCCGCGCTTTATCTGATATCCTGCATAGGCATACTCAGCCGTGCAGGTTTTTCCATCGGAATAGGTAAATGTTATTTTGTCTCCTTTTATGGAAACCTTGTCGGCGTCGCACTGCCATGAGGTCTTATATTTTTCAATATAGGTTTCCTTTGTCGTAGAGTCATCATCGTCCTCTTCCGCCTTGTGCTCGCAGTATTCGTCGAGTTCGCCGTTGAGCAGATAGGGATAGAGCGACTTCCACTCGCCTGCGAAATCCGAAAGCTCACGGTCCTTTATGTCGTCCTCGGTTATTTCCTCGTCATGGCTGTGACCGTGGTCGTGCTCATCTTCCTCCTGCATTCCTTCGACAGCTTCTTCGTTCTTTACGGAATCGCCGAGCACATCAAGCAGGTCGATGACTTCCATGTTAGGGTTGGTGGCGTTTTTCAGCGCGTCGTCGACCCAGCCGTCCGATTCGCCGCCGACATATATGAACAGGTCGCAGTCCGAAATGCTGATGATATCGTCCGCAGTCGGCTGATAGCTGTGGAGGCCAACGCCGTTATCCAGCAGCATTTTAAGCTCTGCTCCGTCTGCCTTGTCGCCGAGTATCTGCCTAACCCAGTCGTATTCCGGGAAAATGGTCGTTACTATGCTGAGCTTTTTTCCACTTTCAGACTTTCCACTGTCAGACGATGATTCCGATGATGCTGCTCCGTTGGAATTTGAGCAGCCGGTGAGAATCCCTGCAACAATAAGCAGGGACATTATAAGTGAAATTTTCTTCATAATTCAAGCCTCCGAATGATATAAAAACTAATTTTGGGCGCAGAAAAGCAAGGGTCATGCAAAACGCACAGCCCTGCCATAAAAAGGCAGAATGACCCTTGCTATTTATATCAATTCGAAAGCTTGACCTTCATGGAAACCAGCGTGAGCGCAGCACAAATATCCGTGCCGCGTGCGCTTACGTTGCACAGTATGTATATCAA
>CALBGD010000371.1 GCA_937893735.1 uncultured Clostridia bacterium
TTTTGCCGTTCTCTCGCTCTTCCGCAAGAACTAAGGCACTCAGTTTTTTTAAGTAATCTATCTCCATTCTAAGACGTTGATTTTCTGCTATTAAATCTTCTTCAGCTTTTTTATCAAATTTAGGAAAACGACCTTTTCTCGTTCCACTTGATTTACCAGCTCTGCCTCGTCTCTCTTTCATCAGACCTTCGGCTCCTTCTTCTAAAAATATGCGTTCCCATTTTTTTAGAAATTCGAAACAGTTTTCTTTTAAGTGTGGAAAATACTTTCTCATTGTTTCACGATATCCTAAGTGATGTTCCCGCATATCTATTATAACAGATATTTTAAATTCTGGCGAGTACTTTTTGTTTTTTCTTCCTGTTTTGACCATAAAAATATGCACCTCCAAAAGTGTCCAACTTTTGGGGTGCATATCAATTTAGGTGCGCTTGTTTATTTTATTATTTCATTTTCTACAATGTCATAATGGCGGTTGATCCAAGTTTCACAATCCAATTTATTACTGTTCTTTAAAGCTTCAAAGATATGTCCGTGAGCCTCTGTCAGGCTGTCCCTTATATCTTTGGACGCATTATGCAGGCATTCATTTATCCAACGACGGTAAATGGAGATAACGGCTTCCGCAATGCTTATCCATAATCCGTTTTGAGTTGCCATGATCAAAGTATAGTGGAAATCATAATCGCAGTTATTCTGTTCTTCAAGAGTATCAGCATTTTGTTCGGCGGCTAAAGCTGCTGAAAGCTTTTCTGAATATTCTTCAGAAAGACCTTTTTCAATGATCGTAAAGCAAACCGCCTTGTCAAGGTTTCTGCGGAATGAGCAAACCTCCTCACGGTCTATCTGCTTTAGCATCATCATCATGTTCAGCATTTCGCTGACAGTTCCGGATATTTTGTTGACGATATAATTTCCCGAACCTGCGCGGCTTTCAATGATACCCATATTTTCAAGCGAGCGAATGGCTTCTCTTATGGAATTTCGGCTGATCGAGAGTGTTTCTGCAAGTGTGCGTTCTGTAGGGAGTCTTTCGCCAACGGTAAGTTGTCCGCTTTCAATGAGTTTGTAAAGATAATCTATGACTTTTTGATATTCACGTTTATTCTGCATATTATATCTCCGTTATCGCAGGTAAGAAAATAAATTTGCACCGAGAACTGTAAGAATGCCTGAAATAACTATCGAGAGACTGCTCATAGCGCCTTCAACTTCACCAAGCTCCATAGCCTTTGCAGTGCCGATTGCGTGCGATGCAGAGCCGAGACCCACGCCCTTGGCAATAGGGTCTTTTATGCGGAATAGCTTGTATACGAAATCCGCGAGAATGTTTCCAAGGACTCCTGTTATTATAATTACAGCGATAGTAACAGAAACGTATCCGCCAAGCTCGTCAGAAACGCCCATGCCTATTGCTGTAGTAATTGACTTTGGCAGGAAAGTTACATAGGTTTGGTGGTCAAAGTCAAACACAACGGCAAATAAGAGAATACAGCATAAACTCGTGAGCATTCCTGAAATTATCCCTGAGAAAACAGCTTTCCAGTTCTTTTTCAGTTGCTCAAACTGTTCGTAAAGCGGGACTGCAAGACAAACAGTTGCAGGAGTAAGAAGATAGCTTATGTACTTAGCGCCTTCGTTGTATGTTTTATAATCGACCTTAAAAATCAACAGTACTGCAATAGTCACAATGATTGAAATAAGCAGCGGATTGAAAATTCCAAGGCGGAACTTCTTTTTCAGCAAAGCCCCTATAAAATAGGCTGTAAGGCTTACAAATACTCCGAAAAATACGGATTCCGAGAAAAGATTACTCATTGGTTTCAGCTCCCTTTTTTTCAAATTTTCTTACTGTTTGCGTAACCATAGCCGAAACGCCCATAACAATTACAGTAGAAACGACTGTAATTACCAGATATGAAGCCCATGAGGAACGGATAAGGCTCCATGACTCCATAAGCCCTACTGCTGCCGGAATGAACATTACCGGCATTATCTCGATAAGAAACAAGGCTGTTTCGCGTACATCTTCCACTTTTATTATGTGAAGTGCCAGACATAAAAACATAAGGACTACACCGTAAACACTTGCGGAAATAGGCAGAGGAATCAGCCATTTTAATAATTCTCCCGCAAAGGAAACAGCGGCGATAATCAAAAATTGTTTCAGATACTTCATAAAATTTCATCCTCCAAATTGGTAGTACCAATTTATTATAGCACAACGTTTTTTAAAATGCAAGTATTTGAAAATGCAATATTTAAGGCACCTTAACGGACTGGATTATCCGGTAAAGGTGCCTTTTTTAAAATACAAACTGAACAAGCAGCATATAGCAGATCGTTCCGCCTGCAATTGAGAGCAGCATATTTCTTTTCCATAAATGGAGGAAGATGATAAATACAATGGAAATAAACTCCGGCAAACCGTGACTTCCGCCGATAATATCGGTATTTCTCAGACAATATACTACAAGAAGTCCGAAAACTGCCGAAGGGAGAACCTTTCCGAGATATTGTATGTATTTTGGTGTAGGTTTTCCTGCGGGAAATACTATAAACGGTAAAGATCTTGTAATAAGCGTCCCAAGAACGACCATAAGGATAGTAATTGCTTGCTGAGTCAGCGTCATGGTCATTCCATATCACCTCCAAGCTTTTTTTGCGCGAGAGTGAGAAGAATAAGCATGACAAGCATAGCAGGGATCATGAAATTGTCAGCCTTAAAAATTATAAGGCAAAGCACAGAAGCGGCGATCCCGATAATTGCACTGGTGTGGTTCTTCTCTTTAAGCCATTGATCGAGGAAAATAACAACGAACATCGCTGTCATGACAAAATCAAGACCTTCTGTATTGAATTTCAGTACAGAACCGAAAAGTCCGCCGAGAGTTGCTCCGCTGAACCAGTAAATATAATTTAAAAATGTTACAAAGAACATAAACCAGCCTTTGTCTATATTTTCGGGAATTTTTGCCGTATAATTGATAGAGAAACTCTCATCACACATCCCGAATATAAGATATATCTTTTTCCAGCCTGTACCTTTGTACTTGTCAAGCATTGAAATTCCGTAAAACAAGTGCCTTGCATTGAGAATGATAGTTATGATAAGAGCCTGAAGCGGCTC
>CALBGD010000372.1 GCA_937893735.1 uncultured Clostridia bacterium
CCCCGTTCTCCCCGAGGAGCTCCCGGGATATGCTGGTAAGAGCGGGCTGGCGGCGGCTCCAGAAAGGTGATGTAACTCTTCAGGGACTTAACGGCAGCCATCTGAGCGAGGGTTGATATGAACGAGAATTCACACAAGATAAGCGCGGCGCAGCTTTTCTGCATTCTTCTGCTGATGAGGGTCACGGCGGAGCTTGTGTACCCCACGGCGGGAGGCTTCGGCGGCGGCGGAGTGCTGGCGGTGTTCACCGCGGAGCTGGTACGCTTCCTGCTGGCTCTGCCGGTGCTGATATATTCCTTCAGGGGCAGGAACTTCTACGCCACGATATGGCAGAAAAACCGATTCTGGGGCTGGGCTTCCGCAATAGGTGCGGCGCTGCTGCTCACGGCGTTTGTTGCGCGGACGCTGATTTATACGGCGCAGTTCGTACAGAGAAATCTGCTGAATCACACCTCCGTGCTGCTTGTTATGCTGCTCCTTGCCGGATTCACGGCGTATGCTGCGGCAAAGGGCTGCGAGGCTCTCGCCCGGGCGGGAGTGCTTTTCATGGCGGCGGCAGCGGCGGTCACACTGCTTGTTATAATAGGAGATATCCCGTACTTTGACGCGGGGCGCGATATGCCGGAATGGACGTTCGATACGTTCCTGACAGACAGCGCGGCGCGGCTTATACGCGGTGGGGAGTATGTCGTTTTCGCGGCGCTGCTGCCCTACGTCCGGGAAAAAGGGGATACCAGAAAGACCCGCGCCGGTTCGGCGGGACTCTGGTTCGCGCTTGGGAGCGCGGTTATCAGCACGGCGCTGTGCCTGTTTTTCGGGGCGGTGCTCGGGGAGTACTGCTCAATGACGGATTACCCGGCGGCAGCGGCGGCTTCCCTGTCTGATATCATTCTGTTTAAGCGGCTGGACGGGCTGTTCTGCGCGCTGTGGGCGCTGTGCGCGGCGTTCCGCATGGGAGTTATGGCGTTCGCGGCATTTGCTGTGATAAAGGAGTGCGCGTCCTGCGCCGACAGGCAGACCGCCGGAAAGGAGAGCTGCGCATGAAAAGTGAATTCGCGGCAATAATGCTGCTCGTCATGCTTCTGCTCACAGGCTGTGATGCAACGGAGCTCGGCAGGCGAGCGATTATTCAGGCAGCGGCCGTGGACTACGCAGACGGGGAGTACACGGTGAGCGCGCTGATGTTCAGCTCCGGCGGCGGGAGCGGTGAGATAGACGCCGCTGACGAGAACGTCATAAAGGTGACCGGAAAAGGAGCTACCTTT
>CALBGD010000373.1 GCA_937893735.1 uncultured Clostridia bacterium
CAGACCGAGCAGGCGCGCTTCTCCCGTGATTTTCAGCATATTATCCTTGCTCGGATCCACAGCTCCGCTGTGAATCATTTCGGAACGCTCAGCAAGAACCTTCATATACGCTTTCTGTTCATCGTTTGGATGTGCAACGATAGTCTGCGGCTTTCCTCCCTCCAATTTCGGAACAGGCAAATCAAGCATATCCGGCGTTCATATGTCTGCGAATTCCTTGAACATCTGCATGAGTTCAGGGACATTGTTGAATTTAGCAAAGCGCTTTTTCGTGCGGTAGCCGTTGCCCGCGGGCTTTAACTCAGCCTTTGAAACGACCTCGCCGAAGTTGCTCGCCCAATCGTCAAACGTCTGTAGTCCGGCGTTCCGTAACAGGGACGGGCGAAGATACCTCTGCATAATGTACAGCTCCGTCATGGAGTTAGAAACAGGCGTTCCCGTGGCTACACATTATCAACTCAACTAACGCCGATACAGAGCCAATCCATTAAACCCGTTAGTTATACGAATATGAAAACGACCAAAGAAGAAATCCTCTCTTTGGTCGTTTGTTCTGTTAGTAATCTGCTCGTCTGAATATGACGCAAAGCACGTTCGCAACACTTATGGAGTTTTCCCGAAAACCGTTGAAGCATGGGAGGCAGGAACTAATGTCCCGCTTGGCACAACTCGGAGAATGTTGGACTGTTGCAGTCCGATAACCCCATTCCTTCCCGTAAAGTAAAATATTGTTGGATGAACTGCTCCTAGGCTTTGCCCAGCAAACGAAAATAGCACAACCGCCGCAAATACAAGTGCAAATGCGGCGGTTTTGTTTTAATGAAAGTTGTCAAACATCAGATGTTTATTGAACGGAACATGAGGGCAACCGATTATTTGTTAAGTGGCAAATAAAACGAACTTATCTGCTCAAGAAAAAGCAGTGATAAACTAACTGATATATTCTTGCGGATGCTTGCATCAAATCAATGATTTTAGCACCTTAGAAAAATTCTTGGATTTCACAATATTGGCGGTTACATCAAAGTTTTCGGAATCCCCATTGTCAGACCATCTGTCAGCCCCGAGGACAACGCAGTCCTTTATCGTGCCCTTTCCCTTTATGTTCACGCCGGAAATAAGTCCGAGGTACTGTGCGCTGCCGCAGTCGCTTAAAAGAACCACGCTGTTACTGATATTGCCGAAGTTCACACCTGTTATGCCGCCCATGGCGAAGCTGGTGTAATAAACTTCGTCCATCACTTCATCAGGATTTTCCGAAGGAGCATTCTTCACGTTCTGTATACGTCCAGTGAAAGCGCAGTCGTTTATCTTGCCGTAGTTCAGCCCAACAATGCCACCCTCGCCTAGAACGCCTCCAACATAAGCAGCGGAGGAACACCCAGAAATAACGCAGTTCTTTGCAGCTACAATTCCGGCGATCCCGCCGCAGTAATTCATGGTGGACTTCCCCTCGTAAGTAGTGCTTACCATGCCGTTTACAGAGCAGTCGGTTATCTCCACATTACTAGAGCTTGCCGGGATATATGATACCAGACCGCCTAGCATTTTGGTATTGGTCTTGATATTTGCGTTTTCGAGATGAATGTTTTTGATCTTCGCTCCGGAACTCAGCTTCCTGAACAAACCACAGTCGTCCGAACTCATATTCTTTATCACGCTGTGGTTATATGCCAGAAGAGTACCACTGAAATCGCTGATTCCTTTCCAGTCAAAGCCCTCAAGATCAATGTCCTGGTATATGTAGTATGTGCCGCTACCGCTCACTGAAGCTAAGTCCTCGGCGGTGAGAACAGCTATTGATTTGTTGGCTGTATCGGCTGCATTTGCAGAGATTGGCTGCATAATGGTCATAAACGCTGCAACCGCTGCTGTGATGATGGATTTGAGTTTTAACTTCATGTTGCACCTCCCAATACTATATCAACTGTTGACTCTTGCCTTTATATTATGTGGACGGAGTATATGTTCCAGTGCGAATAGCATTCATAGTAGTATAGAGCTCTCCCTTTACTCTTGCAGCATAATTTCCGCCTTGTGATGATGACCCACCATGATGTACACCCACTATATAATTTTTTGAATTATATACCGGTGAACCACTCTGTCCACCTGTAGTATCTGCATCATATTTAAAATATTGTGTATTAAAATCTAGCACATTACCAGAACAAGTATACTGTTCTTTTCCGGTATTATCTCCCGCAGAACCTTTTCCGGGATATCCAGTTACTGTAATTTGAGCGCCGGCAGATAATCCTGTAGAAAAACCTAAATACCCTCTTAATATGTTATCTTCAAAATATATAATAGCCCAATCACTTTTACTTGTATGATCACCATTAATATAATCTTGACACACAATAATTTCAGTGGGCTGTGTAGTTATAACTTTGCATGACGTATCGTTATTTAAACCGAATTCTATTTTCTGAAACTCTTTTAGTTGATTTGTTTCTCCATTGTAAACACAGTGAGCAGCAGTTAAAACAGCGTTTTTTGCAAAACCTGCACAAGTACTATTTCCGCCGTTAACGTATAACTTACCAATATACTTATATGGAGCGACATTTGTGTTTTCAACCTTTGTACGTTCATCGGTATCAATTATTACAGTAGTACTTATCGCATCTTCCTCATCATACACAGGCGGCACTTCTCCAACCTCCATATAATAATTGAACAGTTCCTCAGGAGAAAGCTGAGAGGTATCAATGGCATTGTTGCTTATAAAATCTGAGTTAGCATCTTCTGCATTACTTGTTAATGGGGTTGAAACCAATATTGTGCTTGCACATAAAAGTGACATACCGAGCGCCGCAGCTTTCTTAGCGATTAGTTTCATAATAAAAATCTCCTCTTAAATATCATTTCTGGAATGTAATTATTCCAACGTTTTTTCATCGCTGTAAACAATAACGTTTTCAGCGATGGGCTTGTGTTCCAAATAAGCAATCATTTGTCGCATGCTATTACGGAACCTATTTGTTAAATTGTTTTTTCTACGCTGTAAACCGTAATAGTTTCAGCTGAGCCGTTTGTTGCAGTGACTGTAAAAACAGATTTCACACGATATGTGCCGCTGGATAAGGAAGACCGACTATTTGTGTAGGTTGCACTGCTCTGGTTGAATGTCCTTTCCCAAGTGTTAATCTCATCCCACCACCACAAAGTACTTTTTTCCAGCGTTTGTGTAATAGTAATTGATTTTACAGTCGGTTCAGTCGGAAACGTGCTTTTGCAAGTCGCAGTGGTACCGTTGAGTGACAGATAAGATCTTGCTTCTGACCCATAATCGGCAAACAACATAACATCTGATGCAAAGACACTAGCGGAGCTAAATGTAAAAAGCATTACCACAGAAAGAAATAATGAACATATTTTTTGGCTCATCGTTTTCACTTCCCTTCACAAGTAAAAACGATGAAATGTTTATTATTCTACACAAAAAATAAAATATACTCAATTTTGTAATACTTTAACAGATTCAGCCACTTCTATTGTTTTACTTTTGTCTAAATTGCTGTTAATTGCAATGATATAATCATCGTTATTCCACAGCACATAGCAGCCGCCTTTAGAAAAGATACATAGTATTG
>CALBGD010000374.1 GCA_937893735.1 uncultured Clostridia bacterium
ATTCGCATACGAGGTTGACGGGGACGTTTACTTCGACACAACAAAGTATCCCGAGTACGGCAAGCTCTCCCATATGCCGCTGGAGGACCTTCAGGCGGGTGCGCGTATCGAGGTCGGCGAGAAGAAGCGCAATGCGATGGACTTCGCAGTATGGAAGGCTGCAAAGCCCGGCGAGCCCTACTGGGATTCTCCTTTCGGAAAGGGTCGTCCCGGCTGGCACATTGAGTGCTCCGCCATGAGCCGCCACTACATCGGCGATACTCTTGATATCCACGGCGGCGGAGCCGACCTCATCTTCCCGCACCATGAGAATGAGATAGCCCAGAGCGAATGCGCGACCGGTCAGCCCCTCGCAAATATCTGGATGCACAACGGTATGCTCAACGTTGACGGCACCAAGATGTCCAAGTCAAAGGGCAACTTCTTCATGGTAAGGGATCTTTCCAAGGAATACGGCTATGAGCCTATCCGCTTCATGCTGCTTTCCGTTCATTACAGAAGCCAGCTCAACTACACCATCGAAGTTATCGAGAGCTGCAAGGCTGCGCTCCAGAGACTGTACAACTGCCGCGATTCCCTCAGGAGAGCGCTCGAAGCCGCTCCGGAGGGCGCAGCTTCCGAACAGGCGCTCGCTGACGTAAAGGAGACCCGCGAGCAGTTCATCAGGGTAATGGACGATGATTTCAACACCGCAGACGGAATTTCGACAATTTTCGAGCTTGTCCGCAAGATAAACACCGCTGTTACCTCCGGTACAGCCACCAAGGGAACGCTCCAGGCATATTATGATGAATTTACGGCATTGACAAATGTACTCGGTCTGTTGTATAATGGTAATAATGAGGAAGAGCAGATCCCCGCTGAGGTAACTGAGCTCATCGAAAAGCGCAAGGCAGCCCGCAAGGCTAAGGATTTCGCGCTCGCCGACTCCCTCAGAGATCAGATCGCCGCGCTCGGCTGGACTGTTGAGGAAACACGGCAGGGCACTATTGTAAAGAAAAGCAACTGAGGATACTGAATGAAACGTAAAATATTCGCCGCACTGGCGGCGGCTTCGATCCTTGTGAGCACAGCGGGGCTTTCCGGCTGTACGTTCACAAGCTCCAACTACAACGCAATGCAGGACTACGACTTTACGGACTTCGAGCTGGTTCAGCTCGAGGGTCCCAAGGACGGCGATACCATCGCTATATTCGACACTGACCTCGGAGAATTCCGCGCGGTGCTCTACGATGAGTACTGCCCGAATTCCGTGGCGAAGTTCGTAGAGCGCGCAGAAGCAGGTCTGTACGACAACCTCCCGATTTACGCGGTTGTCACCGACACCTACTTCCTGACCGGAGGTCACGAGAACGACAAGGGCGTTTACACCGGCCGCGACAGCGATGAAGAAGCAATAGCGCTTGAGTGCAACGTCAACCTCTGGCCGTTCAAGGGAGCGCTGGTGACCTACTCTGAGCTTCCGGGATATTCTGACGCGCGTTATATCGTGTGCAACACTGACAGCACCATGACGCAGGAACAGATCGATGAACTCAAGAACACCATCGCAGAAAACGAGAACCGCTCCGATGAGGAAAAGCAGAACCTCTCCGACCTGTTCGACAAGTTCTTGGAAATCGGCGGCGTGTTCGGTATGGCAGGTTCCGTAACGGTTTTCGGTCAGACATACGAGGGCATGGACGTTGTTGAGAAGATAAGCGCACTCCAGGCAGATGAAAACACCTACCGTCCGCTGGAAAACGTTATGGTGAAGTCAGTCACCATCTCGGAATACTCCAGTGACGCGGCAGAATAAGGAAAGGCAGATATGAGGATAAGAAATCTATTAGCAGGCGCAGTCATTGCAGCTATATGCCTGACCAGCGTGACAGCGTGCAGTTCCGGGAACCAAAGTTCACAGGCAGAAAGCAGCTCCGCACAGACCGGGACAAGCGCCTCTGCGGCTGATATGGTGAAGAACGCCCCGGCCTCCGGCGGAAATGTCGGCGATGTTGCGATACAGTCCGGGGATATCGTGGCAGAATTCGAGATAGACGGCTTCGGCACGATAAAGGCCAAGCTGTTCCCTGACATCGCACCGATAGGCGTGCAGAATTTCATTCAGCTCGCGCAGGACGGCTTCTACATCGGAAAGAACATTCACCGCGTTATTGACGGATTCATGTTCCAGGGCGGCTCTCTCAACGGCGACGGAACAGGCGGCGACGCTGCCTACACCGGAAGCGACGACGGCTCCACCACATTCGGAATTGAGACCAGCAATAATGCACGCCACTTCTACGGAGCGCTCTGCTACGCCAATGCGGCAGGGCAGAATTCCACGCAGTTCTACATCGTAAACAGCAAATCCGTTGACGACCCCGCGGAATACGATAAAGCGATAGACCAGCTCAAGGCTGAGCGCGACAAGTATGAAGCAGGCTCCGACGGATATGAGTACTACACCTACTATATCGACAGCTACACCAAGGTAGCAGACAAGCTCCGCAATCTCTCAGACAAGTACAAGGAGCAGGGCGGAACTCCTTCGCTGGACGACGACTACACCGTATTCGGTCAGGTCGTTGATGGATTCGATGTTATCGACAGCGTTTCCGCTGTTGAGGTCACAGAGAATTCCAGCGGCGAACAGAGCAAGCCTGTAAACGACATCATCATAAAGTCAGTTAAGGTCTACACTGCGGAGTAAAACGCAGCGCGACAGGAAAGGAAAAATACCATGAACATCAAGCGGATACTGCTCAGCGCAGTGCTTTCTGCAGGAGTAATACTCTCTGCGGCGGGCTGTTCCCTCTTCGGGCAGGGCGGCTCTACGTCCGGCAATGTCGGGGATATCACCTTTGCAGACGGCGATAAGATCGCAGTCATTGAGATAAAGGACTATGGAACGGTCAGGGCAAAGCTGTTCCAGGATATCGCTCCCATAGGAGTACAGAACTTCATTCAGCTTGCGGAGAGTGGTTACTACAACGGTCTGAAAATTCACCGCGTCCTCAAGGACGAGCTTATTCAGGGCGGTTCTCTTAACGGCGACGGAACAGGCGGAACTGCCGCTTATACCGGAATCGATGACAAGAAGCAGACCAACACCGGAACATTCCCGATAGAAGTCAGCGAAAAAGCGCGTAATTTCTACGGAGCGCTCGGTTATGCTGCCGATGAATACGGCGAGAATGCGGTTCAGTTCTACATCGTGGCAAACAAGACCCCGCAGGACATAACAAAGATAGACAAATCCAAAGTCAAGGCAAAGGCGGACGAGATAGCTGCTGAGATAGCAGGCTCCACGGCAGAGGCGGATTCCTCAGAAAAGAGGAGCGCTACCTATCAGCAGTCGTACTTCACCAACAATGCAAATATCCTCTCGGCGAAAAACAACGATGAAGCCGCGAAGAAATATTCCTCAGTGGGCGGACTTTACCAGATAGACGGCGGCTACACCGTCTTCGGTCAGGTCTACGAGAGATCGGAAGAGCGTCGTGTAGGGAAAGAGTGT
>CALBGD010000375.1 GCA_937893735.1 uncultured Clostridia bacterium
GGTGCAGTGCATGATGTCCTACAACGAGTATCAGAAGCGCTACAAGGACGTTATGTTTGAGGGTGCAACGGGCATTTCGGAGTATTTGGGAAGCATAATGGACGGCTTGCGTGACAAAGGCGTTCCTTATCACAAGATGAACGGCTTGCAGGATTATCTTGCAGGCAAAGTGGACGAATCTCAGCTGCTGTGGAATATCAGCGTTGAAAACGTTTATGCCGATACTGCCGACGTACTTGACCATGCCAGCGAATACAACATCTGCTACACTCTGGAAACCACCGATGTAAGCGTTGTCCGCATAAGCGTGGAAATTTCCAAGGATTACATAGATGAGAAGATGACGGATATGCTGCTGGTATTTGCAGTAACGTTCATCGTTGCGCTTATCATGATATACGAGCTGCTGAAGCTGCCGGATATACTTTTCTCCCGGCTTTCGAGAAGCTACCGAAGCTCTCAGGAGCAGCAGTCGCGGTCCGTGGCTGCGGTGGTGCGGCTGGGTGCGTTTATCGCGTATACCGGTATGTATGTCGGTATACCATTCTCCAGCGTACTCATAAATCAATGGAACAAGTCGTTGTTTGGGCTGCCGGTGACGTTCCTGTCGTCTATCCCGATGACGGCGGAGCTGCTTGCTACCATGCTTTGCTCCCTGTTCCTGCTTCCGGTGTACCGGCGCATGAATCTGAAGCTGGTGTTTTCTGCTTCCGCAGGGATATCCGTGCTTGCCAATGCGCTTTGCTTCCTTGCAAATTCTCCGGAGCAGCTGATAATCCTGAGGTTCGTTTCCGGTATCGGATTTGCCGGGATAAAGTACTCCCTCAATACCATAGTTTCTGAAAGCGCTCTTGAGGAAAGCAACACGACTAATAATCTTGCAGCCCTCAACGCCGGTCTGCTGGGCGGAATCACCTGCGGTGGTACGCTGGGTGCAGTTGTTGCCTCTTCAATAAGCGTAAATATGTCGTATCTTATCGCGGCGACGTTTATACTGGCTTTCATCGTGATAATTGTTGCTTTTGCGCCGTGGAAGCTTATCGCCGTGAAAATGGCAGAGGAAAAACAAAAGGTCACCACAGAAAAGAAAAAGACAGCCTTTGCCTCTATTTTCGACCCGAGTATACTGCGGTATATGTTGCTGGTCGCTCTGCCAATGAACTTTGGACTGATGTTTGTGGTGGCATTCTTCCCGAGCTTTGTGACATCACTGGGTCTGCCGGAGGTCACGACATCTTACGGATATCTGATAAACGGTCTGGTCGGAATATATTTAGGACCGCTGCTTCTCAGCCGCCTCTCCAAAAAGATGGGCAAGAGCGCCTGTGTGGTTCTGTCGCTGCTGATTGGCGCAGTATCGGTGTTCGTGCTGAATATAAGCGCTCCGCTGGTCATTTCGCTTGTCAGCGTGGCTCTGCTGGGTCTGTTTGATGGATTCGGCACACCTGCCACCAGCGATTATTACGTTGGAATGCCCGTGGTCAAGGAGCTTGGCGTAAGTCAGGGGCTGTCCATTCTCAGCGTTGTGGGAAGCGTTGTGCAGACCTTCTCCCCGATGCTGTATTCGGTAATTCTGGCAGGCGGACTTGTCGGTATCAATGCGCTGGGAATAGTCTTTGCCGTCTGCGCAGCGCTGTTCTTGGTTACCATAAGGGTAGGAAACAGAAAGGAGAAGCTGCATGAGCACTCTTGATATTATTAAACGCTTTGCAGTTGGACTTCAGGCGAATGAAATTACCGTTCGTCTGAGCGAGGACGAGCCGCCTGCGCTGATAGTACAGCCGGATGCACTGGGTCCCTATGAAAACGGTCGCATCATCATGGAAATAAGCGGTATCGCCGGTGAGGAGGACGGCTGGCTGTGCTTTGAGTTACTGACCTCGGTGGCAAAGAATATCCCACGGGAAAAGTTCGGCGGTCTGCTTGTTAAGCTGAACGACCTGAACAAGCGGGAAATGCCCGGCTGCTATGGGTTGCTTGACGAAAGCGGGATACTGTTCCACAGGTACACTCTGTTTGTGCCGGAGAACGCAGCACTACCGGAGGAGTACCTCGCAGAGGCGATGGGGCAGGTGCTTGGCAGGATAGATCTGGATTTCATGGAGCTGTTTCTGGCTCTTGGATAAATTTTTCCGATATTGATAACACCGATCAAAGAAAGGATAATGTGCTATGTATGAGTACGCAAAGAAACTCCGAACACCTTTGGCGGCAGCGAGCAAAAAGCGGTCTGTGCCCACCTCGGTACAGACCAGCATTAACTCGATAAACAACGTTGACGTTCATTCCGGTACTAAGCTGAGCCTTGAGGACGGTCTGAAAAGCCGCATCGAGAAGTCGGTAGGCTACAAGCTGGACGGAGTGGAAATGCGCGAGTCCCATGACGCTTTAGACATGGACGCGAAGGCTTTCGCAAAGGGCAATGTGGTGCATTTTGCTCCCGGTCATTTCCGACCGGATACTGAGGAAGGCCGAAATCTTATCACGCATGAGCTTTCACACGTTGCACAGCAGGCAAGGGGCGGAGTACATGCGGATATTGCCGGCGTGAACGTCAACACCAGCGAAGCGCTGGAAAGTCAGGCGGACAGCACGCGCCTTGATTTCTCCGCGCCTGCCGATACCTCTGCGCTGCCGTCTCTGCCCTCGATGGACGCGCAGGTGGCTCCCGTACAGGGTGCTTTCGGCAGAATAAAGAAATTCTTCAGCAACATGAAAAAGTCATTTGGTTTTGGAAAAAAGGCAAAGGCATTCGATGATGTCACATCAAGCATAAACAGCGAGCATCAGGCGGAAACCGATGAAATGATGAAGGCCATGCAGTCTCAAGGATTCTCCCCTGAGGAGATCGAAGCGCAGCTGCTGTTCCAGAGACTGAACAAGAATGAGGAGCGCGGAAGTCGTTTCCAGGAAGCACAGGGCGCCCTGACCGAATATGGAATGAACGCCAACCTGGACAGTGGCTCACAGATGGATAATATTTTCGCTCGTGTCGGCAGAGGAAAACTGACCCAAGGTTCTGTAAAGGCGGCAGGCGATATGCAGAACCATGTGCTTTATAATGTCCTTACCGGAAGAGAGGAAGAGGACAGAGCCAACGCGCTTACGACGCAGATAGGGCAGAAATACGCCGATAAGAATAAGGCTCGTGAAAATCTGGAACATATGTCATGTGACGGGCGCTCAGCGGAGGGCGACAGATACCTGAACGCACGTTTCGGAAAGGACAGCCATGGTGCGCTGACAGAATCTCATAAGTTCAGGCTGTTCCTGCGTCAGTCATACGGCAAGACAGACGCGGAAAAAGACGAGATGTATGATATGTTCACAAATTCCAACAGAAATGGCGAATATCTGGACTTCATAAAGCAGCTTACCGATAAATCCATGGCAATGGATATGGATTGGTTCAATACTCCGGACGACCATGATATGGTCGAAAAATCTAATGGCATAAATGATGCCACTACTGATATTATGGCGCTGTCCGATGTAATAAAGGATAATGCTCAGGCTCTGGGATATAGCGACAGATTTATCAGTGAGGATTTTGGTTCAAGGCGTCAGTACCTTATGGCAACAAAGACAAATATCAGAGCGCGCCAGAGAGAGCTGACAGGAGAGGCTGCACCCGGGTCTGCATCGCAAAGTCCATCTGCGAAAACCGCTTTTGGCGAGACAGGTAAAAATCAGGGCTTTGAGGATTTCAAGAGCAGATACATTGCTGCCAATCGTCTTGCTAACCGTCCCGACAAACAAACTGTAGCAAAAACCTATAATCCCATTGCGACTCAACAGGCGGCGGCAGCTACTAACGAGCAGAATCAGGCGGCGATCGACTACATAAGAGATTCCAGAGATATAAACAACTATATGCGTACAGGAAAGGCGGCTACGGGAAAAGAAGCTCAGCTCGAAACTATGAAGCAGAACCTTGAGGGACGCATGAGCAGCCTGTCCGAGGATCAGATGTCCTACCGTTCTATTTCGGACGTCGGACTTCTGCCCATCATTGAGCAGCTGGGACTGACTGATGTGATCAAGCCAAATGGAATGATCGACCACATGAAGCTGATGAGCCATAAGGATCAGTTAAAGGGTACTGTTTTCAAGGATAATGCGTTTGTCAGCACTACCTCTTCACCTGAGTTTGCCGAGAAATGGGGGGCAAATCTGGCAAGAAGAGATAAGGGCGTATTCAATGACCGAGCATTACAGCGTCATAAGTTTACCGACGAGGATATGGCTCTTCCGAATATTCAGAGCGATATTGACCTTTATAATAATAAGTCTCTTTCTGTCGGCGCCCAT
Organism: uncultured Clostridia bacterium; assembly: GCA_937893735.1. GTDB lineage: Bacteria > Bacillota > Clostridia > Oscillospirales > Ruminococcaceae > CAG-115. The sequence continues at coordinate 4,312 of CALBGD010000375.1, forward strand.
AATCAAACGTCAAACTTCCTTGCGGACAGGGTGCTTAAAGGCGATGAAAAGGTCAATGAGTCGGATATCGGTACTCATATGATGGAGATACTGATGCCAAAGGGTGCAAAAGCATCGTATATTGACGGTGCTCAGCCACAGATGAATGGTAATAAGCTCGGCGACCATACTATCGATTCACAGCAGTTTGAGGTACTTTTGAATCACGGATCTCACTTCAAGATCGCAGATATTGTTCATAAGCTCGATAAAGATGGAAAAGCTATTCCTAATCAGTTCCGTATAATGCTTGAGCTTCTTAAGGAAGAGGAAGAGGAGAAATAAGGGGGTATCAACATGGATCACGAACGTTTTATTGAAAGTGGAGAAGGCATTACGGTTTGCAAAAACGAGAATATGATTTGCGCAAACTGCAGGTATTCGACGGGTCAGGCGGCAGAATGTGAAAAGTATCGTACAAAGCCTTTTTCGGTAATTGACGGTGGAAAGGATTGTCCGAAATTTTCGCCTAGGTGTGACAACGGTTCGGATAAATTTTCATGACAGTTCAATGCAGACCATGCCATATGAAACCAAGACGCAAAGCGTTATGAGGTTCGATGGGTGCTTGGCGGCAGAACAGTAAGTTTTGCTGTCAAGCATGATGTTTGTCCTGACAGATGTATTCCTGATCGGAGGAGTGATAATTTTGACCAAAAAGATGCTTGAGCAGGCAGTTGAGCTGACAAAGGAGTGCTGGACACGCTACTGGCAGCTTGATTTGGATTTTATGCTGGATCACTGCGCAGAGGACGTCACATGGGTGGGCGCAGTTAATAATGAGTTCATGCAGGGCAAGGATAATATGCGCGAGGAATTCACGCAGCTAAAAAAGGAACTCAAACCCTGTCATCTCCTCTGTCAGGAGTTTATCGTCATGAGTAATTCCATCAATTGCTGCAGCGTTATCGGCAGGTATCTTGTCACCACGGATGATAGCGTGGAATATTATCTTCAGGCGCAGCAGCGCTGTACGTTAGTCTGGGTGAATGACGGCGAAGCATTAAAGATAAATCACATTCACGTTTCCAATCCCATAGGTGAAATGAAAATAACGAAAACCGAGATGTTCGTCAACACTATGGGGAAGATGGCAGGAGAATATATGAAGCACCATGTAAGTTCTCTCAATGACACATCGCGCATAGTTGGCACCGGTCTGGACGGGCATATATACCTTCTTAACCGTTCGGAGGTGCTGTACGCCTGCGCCTACAACAAGTACTGCGAGATACATACATTAAGCGGCAATATCGACATGAAGATAAAGCTTTCGGATTTTCTTGAGCAGGCTGGCGATGACTTCTCTTCGGTGCACAGAAGCTATGTCATAAATACCATATACATCAAGGAGATAAAGCCCTGCGAGATCATTATGACGGATGGTTCTTCAGTACCGCTTCCCATAAGGCGATATGCCCAGATCAGGGATCAGCTGATCAACAAAATGCTGTGATTAATCAAGAATAACAATAACCCAATCGGATTCCCCTATCGTGAAATCCAACAGCACATAGAAATATCCCTCTGCTGACTTTTTAGCAGAGGGATTTGTGTTTGCTGAAAGAAAAAATGTCATCATAATAGCTGCATAAGTTCCTTCCGTAAAGTTATGAAACATTGTTTTCAACACACCCTCTGTTCTTGAACGGGGAGCACCATCAGCGGAAAAATTAGCCGTTTGGGTCAGTACATACTGTCAACTTTTGTAGCGAACAGAAGATTGTCATTTCGTTTGCTGCCGAACATACGGTAAAGACGCTTTTGTATCCGTAATTTACGGGGAATGACCCAGAAGTGGCTTGGCATATCTTCCGGATTACCGGAAAAGACCGCAGATATTCGCATGGCTCAATACGAAAGCGGAACACGCGTACCGAAGGCAGAACAAACCGAAAAGATAGCCGAGGCTCTTAATGTGTCGCCTGCGGCGCTGAATGTGCCCGACATAGAAAGCTACGTTGGAGTTATGCACACTTAGTTTGCACTTGAGGATCTGTATGGAATCAAGATTGACGAAGTGGACGGCGAACCTGTTATTCGTCTGAACAAGAACAGCAAAGAGTACATGAAAATGTTCGAGATGTTCACAGCTTGGCAGCATGAAGCGGAGAAATGGCACAACGGTGAAATAACCAAAGAGGAATACGACCAGTGGCGCTATCGTTATCCGCTTCCAAGGGCAGAGCAATTTCACAAAGAGCTAAGCCAAAAGCGCAAAACTGAAGAATAACAAAAAAGGCATTACCGACTGCATAAGTCGATAATGCCTAATTTATTTGGATACACCAGCAAACCGCTTGCTCATTTTACAACAAATAAGCGTCTGCACCTGCTATCATTTTGCTATCAAATCGAGGTAGATGGTCTTGTAAATGGCTTAGTTAAGCCGTTTGCCTGACAATTCCATTATTCCCACTCAATAGTAGCCGGAGGCTTAGAAGTAATATCATAAACGATACGGTTAATATTCTTGACCTCGTTTACGATACGCACGGAAACCTTCTCCAGCACATCATAAGGAATACGCGAGAAATCCGCTGTCATGAAATCGCTGGTAGAAACACCGCGGAGCGCGAGCGTATAGTCGTAGGTTCTGCCGTCGCCCATAACGCCGACGGAGCGCATATTGGTGAGCACTGCGAAGTACTGGTTGATGCTCCTGTCAAGACCGGCATTAGCTATCTCCTCGCGGAAGATAGCGTCAGCGTCCTGGAGTGTAGCAACCTTTTCAGGAGTGATGTCGCCGATAATTCTTATCGCAAGACCGGGTCCCGGGAACGGCTGGCGCCATACCAGCTTTTCGTCCAGACCGAGCGTAGTTCCGAGGGCGCGCA
>CALBGD010000376.1 GCA_937893735.1 uncultured Clostridia bacterium
TGTCCTGAAGCGTGGCGTAGCTGAACTCAGTTGTATGGAATATCTGACTGTCCGGCTTGAATGTAACGGTAGTACCTGTGCGGTCGGTATCTCCTATAACCTTGATAGGCTCGCTGTATTCGCCGCGCTCAAACCTCTGGAAGTGAATGTGCTTGCCGTCATATATCTTGACCTCAAGCCATTCAGAAAGCGCGTTTACAACGGAAGCGCCAACGCCGTGCAGACCGCCGGCGACCTTGTATCCGCCGCCGCCGAACTTACCGCCCGCATGGAGCACCGTAAATACGACAGTAGCCGCAGAGATACCCTCGGCATGGTTGATGGCAGTAGGAATACCACGTCCGTTGTCCACTACCCTGATAATATTGTCAGGCAGGATAGACACGTTTATCTCCGTGCAGTAGCCTGCAAGAGCCTCGTCAATAGCGTTATCGACTATCTCGTATACCAGATGGTGCAGACCGCCCTCGCCGGAAGAACCGACATACATACCTGGGCGCTTTCTGACAGCCTCAAGTCCCTTTAAGACCTGTATGTCGTCCGCGCCGTAGCTCATTTCCTGAGTCTTTTCGTTTTCAGCCATAGATAAACCTTACCTTCCATATAAATACTGAGTATTTCAGTACCTGCCGGGGCGTGCAAGCCCCACCTCTGCATAAAGCATATATTATATATAGTATACCACAAAACGCGCAAAATTGCAAGCATTTGAGCCGAATTTGATATAAAAATTATCGTTCCTTTCTATGTTTTTACAGTTGCCCTGAGCAGTTCCAAAATCTTTATCAAAAGCAGCGGGACTCTGCATATCTCAGGCGAAAGCTGAACATATCCTCCGGAAATCTGACGTCCTATCCTCAGTCCGTCATGACCTGCTCCGGAAACCTCACCTGTATGAAAGACAGCAGTATTATCCCCGCATTTAACGCTGTGCGCCGCTATGGCAGCAATTTCACCCTGTCTGACTATTTCTATACATATAAGCATAATCGGCGGCGTAAAGGCAAAAATTCAGGGGTTCTATTGCATAGACAATATATAAACGAATTACTGCTGCACGATAAGAAATAAAGATAACGGTTCGGGTCAGATTCAGGCGACGATTCACTGATAATGGGGTGCGGAGACAGTACTGTTATACAAAATACCTAAAATCTCCAGGCCGAGTATCGCAGATTTTTTCAAAAAAATTTGTTTAACCTCTTGAAATTCGGAAAATAATATGTTATAATAAAATATATTATTATGGTGTTCAGAATGAGGAATTATAGAAAATTCCCCGAACGCCCATATAAGATAATAAATCGAGAGCGCGGCACGCTGCGTTCCGATCGAATAGCTATGGAGGTGAAAATAAATGCCGAACATTAAGTCTGCAAAGAAGAGAGTTCTTATTGCCAAGGACAGAACAGAGGCTAACAAGGCTTCCAAGACTGCACTGAAGACAGTTATCAAGAAGGCTCGCGCTGAGGGTGCTGACGCAGCTGCTATCAAGACTGCAGTTGTAAGCGTAGACAAGGCTGCAGGTAAGGGTCTTATCCACAAGAATAAGGCTGCTCGTCTGAAGTCCCAGCTTGCAAAGAAGACTACTGCATAATTTTCTTGAAGAAGCAAACATACACCCGCAGGCGTACAGCGTGCGGGTGATTGTTTTATACACGTAAAATGCAGATAAAGCTCACAAAAAGGGGGAGATAGTATGACAGGAAAAGACATAGAGATAACAGACATCGCAGAGGTAGAAAAGCTGCTGAAGGAGGCCAAGGTATGCCGCCTTGCACTCAACAACGGAGATTACCCCTACATAATACCGATGTGCTTCGGATATATGCTTGAGGGAAATCATCTGGAGCTTTATTTCCACAGCGCGCCCCGCGGTCAGAAGCTGGAGCTTATAAAGAAGAATAACCTCGCCGGCTTTGAGATGGATATACTCACAGACATAGTAAAGGGCGAGAACGGATGCAGCGTGGCTGCAATATATGACTGCATAACCGGAACAGGCTCAGTTGAGATAATAAACGGAATCGAAAAGCTGACCGGGCTCACAAAGATCATCAGCAAATATGATGAGGAAAATCAGGAGCACAAATTCAGCGAGCAGGCGCTCAACAGCATGGTGCTGATAAAGCTGACCGCCGACAGCTTCAATTGCCGCCGCCACGAGGTAGCCGAGGAAACTATCGACCTGCCCGGCTGATATCAGAAAAAGCAAAAGGAGGGAATGAACCCTCCTTTTTTATTGCCTTGATTCAGTATAAACGCCACACAAATATACGTCAAGTATATAATCAACTGATTTTTTCATCACATCTGCGGTTTATCGTGGTGTTTGAAACATTGGTGATGTACGTCTTTTCAGAGCACACCACGAACGCTTTCGGCATATCGTCCGAAACGCTGACGACCCTTCCCTGCTTCTGGCTGGCGTTCAGGAAATCCGCAGTTATACGGCTGACCGAGCACTCCTCTATATCGAATATCCCGATAACGTCGTCTTTTTTAACAGTGACGTCTCCGCCGAGGAACAGATACACAGATTCACACCTCCGTAAAACTGCCGTTTTCAGTGCGCCACGACTTTCCGCCTTTCAGGGCTGAGAGATCGTCCATATTACAGCAAGTAATAAACACCTGACTGTTATCTATATTGTTGATGACGAAATTCCTGCGTACATGGTCAAGCTCGCTTAAAATGTCATCAAGGATTATTACCGGACAGGTGTGGTTTCTGCGGCGTATCATCTCCGCCTCGGAGAGTTTCAGGGAAAGCGCTGCGCTCCTTACCTGCCCCTGGGAGGCAAAGTCCCGCGCCGGCATTCCGTTGATGAAAAAGTTAACATCGTCCCGGTGTATCCCAGCCATTGTGTAATGGAGCTTCATCTCGCTTTCAAGATTGTTCTCCATCTCAGCTACATATTTCTTAAACAGTCCGTTTACATCAGAGAAGTCTATACTATCAGTTTTGAAAACAGAGCTGTAATATTCCATTTTAAGGGATTCTGCGCCTTCAGTAAGTCTGGAATACATCTCAGCCGCATATTCCTGCAAAAACTCAAAGTATTTCAGCCTTCCGTAAGTTACGTTTATTCCCTCGCCCGCAAGAATATCGTTCCATGGTGCAAGCTGTGCGGAAAGCTCGTCAGCCGGGATATTCTTCCCGGCAAAAGCAAGTATATTATTGCGCTGTTTTAACCCCCTGTTATAATTGGAGAGCTTTTTCTGATGGGTCTGGGTCTGCATTACCGCTACATCGTCAAGGTATCCCCGGCGCAGTTCCGGCGCTCCCTTTATCAGGTTGAGATGTTCCGGAACGAAAACCACATATTTTAGTACACCGTAAAGCTGTGCGGCGTCATTGACATTCAGTCCGTTGTATTTTATCAGCGGTTTGTTATTACTTATCGTATATTCCACAATATTTTCACGCGAAGTATTATTATCCTCGCGGAAACACAGCCTTATAAAGACTTCCGCCTTATTGTCAGTGACCGGAATATACTGCGAATATTTCACATGGCGAAAGCTCCCGCCCAGACAGACAGAAACCGCCTCCATGAGATTGGTTTTCCCCTGGGCGTTTTTGCCGATGAAGATATTCAGCCTGTTATCAAAGGTCAGTTCCGCTTCCTTTATATTCCGGAAATTGCGTATATACAGCTTAGTAATAACCATGCGTATAATTATTCAGCAGCTTCTGTAACTGCGTTCTCGTCAAGTACGATCTTGTATTTCTTGTTCTTGAAATCTATTACATCGCCGGGCTTGATCTTCTTGCCGCGCTTTGTGCAGAGTTCCCCGTTGATGTTGAATTCTCCAAGCTCAATGAGTATCTTTGCCTTTGCGCCGGTTTCAGCCAGCCCTGCGAATTTTACAAGCTGATCCAGCTTGATAAAAGGTGTTGTGATCTTTATTTCTTCCATTGTATTTCTGTTTCCTTTCTTCTTACTGTAATACTATGTTAATGCTGCCATATGGCGTGTGCCTCCGCCGTATTACTGCCGGAGGCAGGCATTTTATTATCTATATTGCAAGCTGCATGAAAAAACCGCTGCCGCATTTCTGCGGAAGCAGTCTTTTTACCGCATAACAGCGCCGTTTTCTGAGATCCCGATAAGCCCACCGCAATTGCCGCGGGTCGATATCAGCGTTCTTCATGGAGGGCGAGTTCTTTCACAGCTGTGCAGGCTCTCTCCCACCGGTCAATTCATTTCAGGCGCATGGGGAGAACGAGGTAGGTGAATGCGTTTCCTTCCATCGGGAGGATTATCAGAGGCGCGACCGATGAGGAGGCAACCAGCTTTACCGTATCAGTGTCGCACGCCTTGAACGCGTCGAGCATATACTTGGCGTTGAAGCCTATAACAAGAGGTTCACCGTTGTATTTTACGGATATCTTGTCGTTGAGCTTTCCAATTGCTGTGGTGCAGCTCATGTATATTGCATTATCCTTTATCTCGCAGCGGATAGGATTCTTGTTCTTCTCGTCGATTATCAGCATTGTACGGTCAAGCATTTCGATCATCTCACGCGTGTTGACCTCTGCATATACGTCGGCGTTGCACTTGAGATAGTTCTTGAACGGAATGAAATCACCGTCAAGCAGACGGGAGATCATCACATAGCTGTCAATTGTAAAGCTGATCTGGTTTTTATCTATACTCAGAGTAACATTCTTATCGTTATCGTCGGAGAGGATATGGGTCAGTTCTTCAAGCGTCTTGGCAGGAACTATAAAGCTGATGTTGTTATAGGTCAGCGGTTCCTGTCTGAGCGCGATTCTAACGCCGTCAACTGCTGCTACGCTGAGGATATTGTCCTCAAGTTCAAATTTGCAGCCCATAAGAGCTGGTTTGTTGTCAGTAACAGCAACCGCGAATTTAGTCTGTGTTATCATGCTTTTTAACAGCTTCTGCGGCATTGAGAAGCTGGTCTCAGGATTTACCTGAGGTACATTGGGATAATCGTCGGCGCTCATGCACATAATGGTGATATTTGTATCCCTGCCGGATATCTCAGCGTTATTATTATCGCTGCATTCAAATGTGATATCGCCTGTCGGCATTTTTCTGATAATGTCGCCGAATTTCCTTGCACCGACAACTATATTTCCGCTTTCTGTTCCGTTTACCTCAATTGTGGTCTTGATACCAAGATCGAGGTCATAACCGGTTACAGTTAGCGTATTTCCTTCTAGCTCCATCAATATTCCTTCAAGAGCCGCAATTGTGGATTTGCCGGCAGCCGCTTTTGCGGTTGTCTGCACAGCCGAAAGAATAACTTCCTTAGGGCAGCTGAATTTCATATTTGATCGATCCTTTCCGCCGCGCTGAACATCTGTCAGGACAGCCGCAGATTTATCTGCGCGAAAAATAAAAGAAATAATATTTTTTTAATAATAATAATAAGGGCTGTTCAAATGTTGAAAAGTCCGTCAACCCGCATTTGAATGAGATTTTTTCAAAAGAAGTTTTTTCACGGTCAGTGTTGAAAAAATGTGGATTCAAGGTCATCTGTTTTTATTTCAACACGCCGTTGAAACAAAAGGAAAACTTGTTGATAAATCGGTGTAAAATCACTGATTTGCCTTGATATTTTTAATCAGGTCTTCAACAACAGAACGGAAATTGCTGTCCTTAGCCATAGTTTCCTTAACGTTCTTTATGGCGTAGACCACGGTTGAATGATCCCGGCCGCTGAATTCCTGACCAATGGCCTCGTAAGGCAGTCCGGTGATCTCCTGGATTACATAGATAGCGACCTTTCTGGCGGAGGAAACAGGCGAATTGCGTTTCGGCGAACGTATCTCGTCGGGATCGACGTTGAATATCTTGGCTGATTCGCTGATGATCTTGTCAACAGTTATCGGTATCGGCTGATGATCAGATACGATATCCTTGATGACATTCTGCGCCACAACGATGGAAGGCTTCAGCTGTGAAACCACGTACAGCGCGTTCATCTTGGTGACAACGCCCTCGATCTGACGGATATTGGACTTCAGTTTGGTTGCGATGAATTCTACGACATCGTCGGGTATCTTGAAGTTAAGATTCTCGGCCTTGCGCTGGATTATTGCGAGTCTGGTCTCATATTCCGGCGGCTTAACGTCTGCTGCTAGTCCGGAGGAGAAGCGGGTCTTGAGTCGGTCGGAAATGGATTTGATTTCCTTTGCAGGGCGGTCTGATGTGAGTACGATAGCCTTGTTGAGCTTATAGAGCTCGTTAAAGATGTGGAAGAATTTCTCCTCGGTCTGCTCCTTACCGGCGATGAACTGGATATCGTCTATCAGAAGCGCGTCCGCATTGCGGTATTTTTCGTCAAAGCTCTCGGTGTTGTTCGCGGTGATCGAGTGCAGAAATTCGTTGGTAAAAGTCTCAGCAGATATGTAGATGATGTTGATGCCGGGATAGCTCTTGATCATTTCATTCTGGATAGCAGAAAGAAGATGTGTTTTTCCAAGACCGGAATCTCCGTAGATAAAAAGCGGATTATATTTTTCGTGCTGCTTATGGGATACTGCCTTGGCAGCGGCGAAAGCGAGATTATTAGATGGACCTACAATGAAGTTGTCAAAAGTGTAGGTGACCTTATTATCGTGTACGATATTATCGATCTGGTTTGTGAGTTCCTCGCTGTTGCGGATATTGTCGAATTTTTTCTCGGTGGTTTCCGGGTTGTTCTTGACGAAGAGCTCGATTTTGATAGGCGTGCCGAGAACTATGGAGAACTGTTCCTCCAGTCCGCTGAGATAAATCTGGCTGAGCGTGCTCATTTTCATTTCTGAATCTATTGCCAGTACGACTACATTTCCCCTGAGTTCTATGGGCTCATTGCGGTCGAGCCACAATTCGCGTGCAGTTTCAGAGATATTATACTTGCGCACATAGTTATCCACAACGAGATTATAGATATCAGAGAGCGAAGTCATTGATTTCGAATTCATATTTTTCACCATTCCGTTAGAGATATTAGCCAGTCTTAAGGTTATTATATTAATATAGTATATTTCTTTCAAGAATGCAAAAGAAATAATTAGATAATAAAAACAAATTCAGTCAAAAGATGTCCATATTTAATGATACCATAAAAGTTGAATTTTTTCAAGCAAAAAAGCGTTGAAAAATTCAACAAGAATATGTGAATTTTAAACAAACGAATATATTACCCATATAGCGGCTGCGGAAATAAGTGCTCCTGCGGTGCCGCTGAGCAATAATTTGAAATTGTTTCTGCGGCGTTGGCGTATCAGAAACTCAGGCGCCTTCGAAGTCAGAAGCTGAGCTTCTTTTTTAATTTCTTCCTGGTCGAGGCCGTCGCAGCAATTGCTGAGAATGATGATTATTTTCTCAAAATAAGAATTTTGGGGGTTGATTTCAATAATGCTTTTGGTAACTCCTTTGATCATAGAACGATCCTTTCTTTCGTAATATCTTTCAACTTGATTATTGACGTGATATATTAATTTATACATTCTTTTATTGGATTTTCAACGAACAAGTGTTAATGTTATAAATACTAGCAGTATAATCTGTTGAAACCAAGCTGCCGCGTTGAAAACTATGTTGAAACTGTTAAAAAGAGCGTAAGCTCAGCGGTATAGCATTTTTATTTTTTAACTGCACAGATGATGCTTCAAAAAATTTAAGTTTAAAACCTGTTGATTAGCTATTTTTATACAAGCAGTTGAAGACAATAAAATGCGATTCCAAGGCGTGATTTGGAAACAGATGGATTTTTATGTTGAAAACTTTTTCTTACAGGCTTTTTAACCGGTTTTGTCAACAGGTTTTCAACGTTTAAATAATTTTTACGGGTTCACAAAGTTAAAAACTGTGTTGAAACAGTTAAAAACCATTGGATATGTCCCAGTGTTGAAAATTGTGAATAAGTTAGCAGTATTGTTGAAAATACGTTGATGGACGGTGAGAAAAAATATTCTCAACATATCGGAGTTGAATGTTAAAATTTAAATTCATATTTTATGTGCAAAAAAAGTCCCCGGAGAGTTCCGGAGACTGTAAAATATTGATTTCTTTTTTAGGATTCGGGAGTGGATTCCAGAAAATAGGAAGCCTCCATATCAGCAACTGTCATGGCGAAAGCCAGCGGATACATGGCGAGCGCCTGACCAATGGTGTTCTTGTCCTCGATACCGGAGAATCCCATGTGCCAGCGTATAGCCATCGCTTCCTCGCGGGTGAGGCGGATATAAGCGGAGATCATGTAGACGGATTTTTCGCCGTGTCCATACGGGATAGTGTCATGTATCTCGTAGCGCGGCTGTTTTTCCCACTGACCGGTCTTTTCGTTCTTGACATTGCGCCAGCCGGTGCGGTAGAAGTTCACCTTGCACACATCGTGGAGCAGGGCAACTATCGCGGCGGTCTCAGGGGAAACATTGAGTTTATATTCGTTCTTCACGCGCTCGCGCTCAAGGTAGGAGCAAAGGCAGTGATAGACGTTGAGCGAATGCCTCAGCAGTCCACCCTCGAAGGCATTATGATAGCGTGTGCTGGCGGGCGCGGTGAAGAAATCACTGCGGTTCTCCAGAAAATCCAGCAGCTTGTCGGAACCTTCGCGGGTTATGTTCTGCTTGAATATGCTTATGAACTCTTCCTTGTCAGTCATGGTGTTTCTCCTTTTTTCGATCAGTTATAACCGGTGTACTGAACGCGTCTGCGGGTCATTATCAGGCTGTCCGGGTCGAATGTGTATTCAAACTGCTTAACGGTGTATTCTCCATATTCCTTTGCGACAATGCGCTGTATCATGACGCCTGCTGATTCCGGCTCCAGATGAGTCCCGTAGGGAGCGCTCTCCGCGCCGTTTTCATAGATAGGCACCTCGTAAAGCTTTCCGCCGGATACGGTGAAATACCGCGCATACTGCGGGACCTCCGCCTCGTTGAGAATATGAAAATCAAGCTGAATAAGGTCGGGATATTCGGAGGTTCCGAAATCCCTCATGTTGGAGATAAGCTCGCAGCCGTAGGTCAGCTCCTGAGTCACGCTCTCAAATATCAGGAATCTGTCGTCCCGCGGCACATTGATCTTGAGCGTATCTATGATCTCTCCCTGCTTCAGCAGGTCAAGGCGGAAGTCTCCGTAGAGGTCGCCCTGAACATAAGTTGTCTCTATATCCGGGGCGTCGGCAGTGTCGGTGAGCTTCACGCCGGAGATATCAACCGTGTAGTATTCCCCTCCGGAGAAAACGTTCACTATCGAATATGAGAGCCTGATGCCGTCCCGGCGAGGAGACTGTATCGCGGCGGGGATAACATCGTCGGGCTCCAGAGGTTCTTCGGGGACTGAAACGGTATCTGCCGGTTCTTCGATATCGGCAGATACCGGGGGCTCGATGGAAGTGGAAGCAGTAGTCTTGGCCTGCGAACTGCCGGAGTCGATATTTTCAAGGTTGCACCCCGAGAGCAGCAGACTGCAAAGAAGCGCTGCCGACACGGGAAGCTTATGTTTTTTCATGCGTTCACCCCCGTATAATAATATGATGATTTTCCAAATAACATTATATATAATATTATGAAAAAAATCAAGGTAATTTTTGGAGACTTTATGCTGGCGGTCTGTCGAAACTGTCTTTTCCGCCCTCGCAGCGGGCTGCGGACCATCTGTTTTCGTTGACATTCTGAGAAATATATGATATAATAAACGCAAGGCGCTTATAAATCAAAAGCCCTGCACATACGTTTGCTGCCGCAGATCCCGTGCATATCGGCAAATTCTATCATATCCTTGCGGATATGATAGAATCAGACAGAATATCGCACGGAAACAGTGAGGTATCCCAGAATGAAGCGAGTACTGCTGCCACTGATGGCGTTGTTTGTTTTTCTTACCGGGTGTTCCGGAAATACATCGCAGTCCTCCGGCGGGATAACTCCGGATCAGGTGTTTTCAGGCGGGGCTGTAAGCATAGACGGCTACGAAAAACCGTCTAATATGATAGATATATCCTCACAGCAGCTTGTTACTAATATAAGGATAGGCTGGAATGCAGGCAGGGCGCTGGAAAGCTGCTCGGCCGATCTTGACGGCGACGGAAATGTGGATTTTGTTCCCGGAGCAGGTCAAGTTCCGGACGATACGTTCTGGGGCAGCTCCCCGCTGACCGAAAAATATTTCAAGACCCTTGCCGACAGCGGAATAAACGCAGTACGCCTGCCGATTACATGGCGGGAGCATATCGATCCCGACGGCAGCATCAACGAGGCATGGCTGAACCGCGTTCAGCAGGTAGTGAATTACGCGTACGACAGCGGAATGTATGTCATTATCACGATGTACCACGACGGTGCGTCAGACACGGATTTCGGCGCATGGATAAGGAATGCTTCCACCGACAGGAATTCGGTGATGAAGAAATACGACAGGATATGGTCGCAGATAGCCGAGCGGTTTATAACCTATAACGAGCGCCTGCTTTATGAAAGCATGAATTCAGTCGAATTCCCTGACATGGAACAGGACGGGGCATATGAGCTGTTAAACAGTCTCAATCAGCAGTTTGTGAACACGATACGCATGACCGGAGGCAACAATCTCCGCCGTCATCTTGTGATATCCGGCTATGGTGCAGATATTTCCGAGACCTGCGATGAGCGCTTTAAGATGCCGGAGGATCTTTCTAACAAGTGCATTCTTTCTGTGCACTATTATATTCCAAAAACATTCTGCATGGACGGAATACAGGATAACTGGGGCAGCAATGCCGAAAAGGACTGGATGGATTCACGCGTGGAGCTTCTCAGGACGAATTTTGTAGATAACGGCATACCGGTGATAATATCAGAATATGGCGCTCCCTCTGACAGCGATGAAAGCAGCAGGATATATTTCTGCGAAAAGCTGACGAAGCTGTGCCGGGACAACTATATATCCACATTTCTGTGGGACGACGGCAGCGTGCTGGACAGAAAAAGCGACGAATGGAAGGAGCCGGAGCTCCTTGCGGCGCTGAGGCGCGCTACCAGCGGTAATGCCTATGTTCCGAAGAAAATACCAATGACCGAAGGAACTTCGCTGACTGAACCCATATCAGAAGAATTTACCGATGAGCAGGGCGCGACAGCCGATTGAATCTCCCGCAAAAAAACGCATATAATAATGCCGCATTGACCTTTCTGATTCAATGCGGCATTTTTGTCGGAGGTGTAAAGCTATGCAGGAATACACGAACTGCCACAGGACGGGAAAAAAGAAACCATTTAAAGTGAACGACGGCACGATGATCTCTCCGGAGTGCGACCCGCAGGGTATGTACACCGGAACCCCGAAGGATCCGGAGGAAAAGCCCGTTCAGGACGCGGACGACCTATAAAACAGCGGAGGCACCATTTGGCGCCTCCGCCTTTGTATTACTTCTTACGCATATCGTTTGCCGTATAAACGACCTCGGCGTAAATCGCCGCGACTATCTGGTAAAGTTCCTTCGGGATAGTTTCTCCCGCATTCAGCATAACCAGCAAAGCGGCAACGCTGTCGTCGCGGTAGACGGGAACTCCTGCCTCATCGGCAATGTTGACTATACGCTGCGCGAGTTCTCCGAGTCCGGAGGCGACCACCACGGGAGCGTAGTTCATGTCGGGATTGTATTTCAGTGCGACTGCGGCGTTCTGTCCATACAGACGCTTGTTGTTAGCCGGGGATTTCGGGTGCTTATCCATAAATATCGCCTCCTGTCAGACGCGCGTGTTGAGCGTAGTGCGCTTGTCAAGTATCTTGGGGAATATCTCGGTCAGGTTGTGCGGAGCCTTGAGCGGCGCCGTTTCGAACGTCCGGGTGTTATAGCCGACGTTGCGCACCACCTTGTTTATCCTGTCCTTCATGGGCTCTATCTGCTTTTCGAACCGCGGAGGATACAGCAGCGCGAGATTTACCTCGTCGCCGAGGGCGTAAAGGTCTACCTCGAATCTGCCTATGCTCTCGATGTCGAAAGTCAGGAACAGATGGTAGTTTCGCTGTGTGCCGGGGGTGTTGTTCGGGTTATTCTCGTCGTTGTCCACCCACAGCTCGCCGAAGGCCTTTGTGCCGTCCACGTCCAGCGGGAGTATGTAGTGCGCCAGCGGCGTAAAAACTCCCGGGGCGTTGAGCAGGCTCTGGAGAAGGTTTGCCGCATTGAAGCTGTCGAGGGATTTCAGAGCCGGGTGGTTGATGTTCTCCTGAATGAAGTCGGTCAGGCTGTCAAGGGTGGAGCTTACGGGGGGCCTTACTCCATGCTGCGGAAGCTCGTTTTTCAGCGCCATCTTGTCGATGGTGTCGACGAATGCGCCGTAAAGCCGTTCTCTTATCGGCATATCCGGCATTGCACGGAGCATCTCGTTCAGCTTGTCGATGACCTCCTGAATAGTGTGCAGCTTTGAGAAATCCTGCGTGAACTGCATCGAATACTCGCCTGTCCTGTCATCAATGAACAGTCCCTTTATAAGGTTGTGCAGAGTCTGGAAGCCTGACTGGCGTCCGCGGGAATAGGCGGCAAGCTGTTGTTCGATGTTATAACCACTGTCTTTGAGTGCCGGCATGAAGCCTTTTTCACTCATGCTCTCGTTCAGGAATTTTTCGTAGCCGGTGAGCTCCGGAGATTCGTCGGCATATTCACCAATTTTACCCTTGGCATTTTCGTCAATTTGCTGAATATTTTCTTCGGATTGCTGAATTTCCGCATTTTTATCTGCTGAATTTCCTGTTAGTGGTTGATTTTGTGCAGAATTTGTTGTATAATTATCTAAAGGAGTCTGAGGGGTATTTTCCCCGGACTGCTGCTGAGGGTCGGTCATCTTCTGCTTGTTGAATATGGCAGAGTAAAGACGGTTGAAGGAATTCTTCAGCGACTCGCGCAGGGTGCCCGAGGATATCTGCGACAGAAGCAGGTTGAAATACTCCTTGCACATATACGGGCTGTTGTTGTATCTCGACAGATTGTGCGTGATTAGCGGTATCAGCATCTGAGTCTTATCGTCATTGAGAAGGCTTCCGCTGACGTCCTTCAGCACGGAGAGAGTTTCGCCCTTGAGATAGTCGAAGTACTTTTCAGCGTCCGGCGCTCCCCATTCCCGTGAAAGGTCCATCAGCTTTGCCGACAGCTTTTCGTTCGGCGAGAAGTATTCCGACAGGAACTTCATGTTTGCCCTGAGCGCGCCGAGTATCTCGTTCTTGTTCTGGGCGAAATTGATGGATCTCAGCAGATTTCCGATAAGCTCCTTGGTAGAAGGGTCTGTGGTGGTCTTGGCGACCTCCCGCAGGACGTCGTAGAATTCGTGACCGCTGAACATCGTGTTCTGCTGCTCCTGATTCTGTATCTCCTGCACCAGCTGTTCGGGTGTGACGTAAAGCGCGGCGGCAAGGTCCTCCAGCTTTCCGTAAAGCTCGGTATGGCCGTTGATGAGCGCCTGATTGAGCACCTCGACATTCAGCAGGTCTTTAAGGGTTTCCACCGCAAGGGTGGGATCCTTAGCAACATTGACCTGGAGCGGAATAAGCTCGCGGTTGCCCATTTCAAGGCGGCTTCTGGCGCCTGAAGCCCCGGAATTGCCGGAGCCCTGCACGCCGGTCAGCTTGACTATATCGAACGGTTCTGTGTTCGGATCCATCGGGCGGGAACTGTAATTATAGTTCTTCGCAGTGATAGGATTGTTTATCTGCGGTATCTGCGCCATGGGTTTTCCCTCCTCGTTATTTTCTGTTTATTATTGTACCATAAAACCGGAGAATAATAAAGAGTTTTTTTAAAAAATCCCTAAGATATCCGAAATTTCATAGTTCAGGAAATCGACAGACTTCCCGGATTATTAAAATAAATCAAAATAATATGCGCACAGGCGTATATCAGGAAAGGAATGTTATTATGGCAAAAATCGAACCCGGCATGGAATCTATGCTGGATATGTACTTCTATGAAACGAATTCCCTTCTGGAGCAGCTGGACGAGATACTGCTGAGAACAGAACAGGCGAACTCTTTCGACAGCGAGGACATCAAGGAAATTTTCCGTATCATGCATACCATCAAGGGCTCTTCAGCGATGATGGGCTTTGAGAACCTTTCTGTGCTGGCGCATAAGGCGGAGGATATGTTCTTCGTTATCCGTGAGAACCCTGATGTTATCACTGATGTCAGCTTCGTGTATGATCTGGTTTTCCAGGTATCCGACTCCTACAAGGCTCAGATCGAGCTTATCCAGAACAATGTAAACGGCGAGTTTGAACAGCTTGATTTCAGCGAGCTCATCGACAAGCTGCTCAAGGCGCGCGACGCTCTCGTTGGTGAGACAAAGGGAGATACTCCTGCGCAGGCTGAGGCTATTGCGGCAGGAACTGCCCCCGATCCTGAGGCTGCCCCCGCGGCTCAGGCTGCTCCGGCTCAGGCCGCTTCCACCGCTTCCGCCGCTGCACCCTCTGCACCTGCTGTATCCAAGGACAACAAGACGACAGTCCGCGTATTCTTTGAGGACGGCTGCCAGATGGAGAATCTGCGCGCGTTCCTGCTTATAAACACGATAAAGGACGCCTGCCAGGAGCTGGAGTTCACCCCTGCCGACGTTGAGACCAACCCCGAGACCGCAAAGGAGATTGTGGAAAAGGGCTTCCTTATCACGTTCGTTCCGCACGATACCGTGGACGAGGTGCTCAAGGCGATAGAGAGCGCCCTGAATGTACAGAGCTATGAGATAGTAAGCCAGCCTGCTTCTGCTGCGCCTGCGGCAGAGCCTGCAAAGACTGAGCTTCCTCCCGAGCCTAAGGCTGCGGCACCCGCTCCTGCGGCGGCTGCTCCTGCACCGGCTAAGCCCGCTCCTGCACCGGCTGCTCCGGTACATAAGGATCCCAGCGCTGTCGAAAAGGCACAGGCAGCCGTTGACAAGGCACAGGCTGCCGGCGGCGCGCAGAAGCAGAGCCTTATCAGCGTAAATCTGGCAAAGCTTGACGCACTGCATGATATCGTCGGCGAGATAATCACCACCGAGTCCATGGTTATATCCAACCCCGACCTCGAGGGTCTGGAGCTCGAGAGCTTCAACAAGGCTGCACGTCAGCTCAGAAAGCTCACCAGCGAGCTTCAGGATACTGTAATGTCCATCAGAATGGTACCGCTTGTCGGCGTATTCCAGAAGATGAACCGTATTGTCCGCGATATGAAGAAGAAGCTGAACAAGGACGTTGAATTCGTGATGGAGGGCGAGGACACCGAGGTGGATAAGTCCATCGTGGACAGCCTCCAGGATCCGCTGATGCACCTTGTAAGAAACTGCATGGATCACGGCATAGAGGAGCACGCTTCCGACCGTACCGCTGCCGGAAAGCCTGAAAAGGGCATCGTCAAGCTGACTGCACAGAATGCATCCGGCGAGGTTATAATCACTGTATCCGACGACGGCGCGGGTATCGACCCTGACAAGATACTTTCAAAGGCAAGGAAGCAGGGTATCCTGACCAAGCCGGAGAGCGAATACACCGAGCGCGAGATACAGAACCTGATACTTCTGCCCGGCTTCTCAACTAACGATGTTGTTACGGAGTACAGCGGACGCGGCGTTGGCATGGACGTTGTAAAATCCAATGTAGAGAAGTGCGGCGGCACCATCATCGTGGACAGCAAGAAGGGCGTGGGAACGAACTTCATTATCAAGATCCCGCTCACACTGGCTATAATCGACGGTATGGAGATAACAGTCGGCGATCTGGTATTTACAGTGCCGATATCCACTATCCGCGAGAGCTTCAAGGCGGAAGCAAGCCAGGTGCTCCGCGATACCAAGAACAACGAGATGATCATGATACGCGGCGTATGCTATCCGATACTGCGTATGCATGAGAAGTTCGCGATAGATACCGAGATAACCAACCTTGAGGACGGCATACTCCTGCTTGTGGAGACCGATAATAAGAGCGTATGCATTTTCGCTGATAAGCTTATCGGCGAGCAGCAGGTAGTCGTAAAGCCGTTCCCGGCATACCTCAACAAGTACAACATCAAGGGCGAGGGACTTTCCGGCTGTACGATAATGGGCGACGGCAGCATTTCGCTGATCGTTGACACCAACACGCTCATCGGTTAAAGGGAGGACTAACAGCATGACAAACGATGTTATTAAGGAGGCTGTTGCAAAGCAGCAGTCCTCTGACAGAAAGATATCAACGGACAATTCCGTGCTGGGAAAGGTAATGACCTTCCACATCGGCGACCAGATATACGGCATAGAGATACAGTATGTCACTGAGATAATCGAAATGCAGCACATCACCAAGGTGCCGCACGTTCCTCCCTACATCAAGGGAATCATCAACGTGCGAAGCAAGGTCGTCCCGATAGTAGATATCCGCAGCCGTTTCGGCAAGGAAGAGATACCCTATACCAGCCGCACCTGCATAATCATTCTCAGCTTCAACGAGCTGTCTGTCGGCATAATCGTTGACAGCGTTGCGGACGTTGAGGATATCCACTCCCACGATATCTCCGCAACTCCGGAGAATCGTTCGGTGAACACGAATTCCTTTATTCAGTATATGATACGCTCCGACAACGAGGTAAAGCTCATACTCGATGTTGCGAAGCTGCTTGACGATGAGGGGTGATCCCTATGGAGATCTCTGACAGCGAATTCCGCCGGCTTGTGGACTATATGCACGATAACTTCGGCATAAATCTGTCCGCAAAGCGCGTGCTTATACAGGGCAGGCTCGGGAATATGCTGCGCGAACGCGGATTCACCAGCTACGACCAGTATCTTGACGCAGTTATGGCTGATACTTCCGGCACGGAGGTAACGACCATACTCAACAAATTGACCACTAATCACACATTTTTCATGCGTGAGCCGGAGCACTATACCTTTTTAAAGGAAGTGGTTCTTCCGTGGGCGGTCAGCAATGCAAAGAACCATGAGCTCCGTATATGGAGCGCGGGCTGTTCTTCCGGCGAGGAGTGCTACACTACGGCGATGCTTCTTGACGAATATTTCGGCAGCGAGAAATCCCTTTGGGATACGCGCATACTTGCAACCGATATATCGAACAGCGTAATGGAAAAGGCGAAAAAAGGCGTATACAATGTCGAGGGAATGAAGGGGCTCAGCCCTGAATGGGTAAGGCGCTACTTCAGACAGGTGGACAGCGAGCATTACGAAATATGCCAGAAAATAAAGGACGAGATAATCTTCAAGCCCTTTAACCTGATGGACCCTATGCCGGAGAAATACAAACAGCGTCCTTTCGACCTGATATTCTGCCGCAACGTCATGATATACTTCGACCAGCCGACGAAAAACGCGCTGGTTAACAGGTTCTATGACGTGCTTAAGCCCGGAGGGTATTTCTATATCGGTCATGCCGAGAGCATACCGCGCGGCGAAACAAAATTTGAATACATCAAACCTGCAATATACCGCAGGGGACTTAACACCTGACTGACGGGGGCGAACCTATGAAAAAGATCAAGCTGTTGGTAGTCGATGACTCGATCCTGTTCAGGGAGGTTCTCTCCCGCTTTATCCGGCAGGACCCGGAGATAGAGGTCGTCGGCACTGCCGGCGATGCCTATTCCGCCCGCGACATGATACTGAAATACGAGCCTGACGTTATGACGCTTGATGTAGAAATGCCGCGAATGGACGGCGTTGCATTCCTGCGCAAGCTGCTTCCGCAGTATTATCTTCCGGTAGTGGTGGTGTCCTCCTCTTTCGGGCAGAAGCAGTCCGCTCTGGACGCGGGCGCGGTGGATTTCATACAGAAGCCGCTTGCCAGAACAAACGCGGAAATGCATAAATTTGCCTCGGATATCTGCCGCACGGTAAAGGCGGCATATTCCTCGCATGGAAGCAAAAATGAACCGGAATCGGTTCCTGACGACCACGATGTCATTACGCACACTGATTTTTCAGGAGGAGGCAGGCGTTTCCGCAAGTCGGACGCAGTTCTTGCGCTGGGTGCTTCAACCGGGGGCACCGAGGCGTTGGAGCAGGTGATAAAGAATCTCCCGGCGGACTGTCCCGCTACCGTTGTGGTGCAGCATATGCCGGCTGGCTTCACTAAGCTTTATTCCGAACGGCTGAACAAGAGCTGCCCCATGGAGGTAAAGGAAGCCGAGGACGGTGATCGTCTGCGGCGCGGTCTGGTGATAGTCGGTGCCGGAGAACATCACCTGCGGGTCTGCCGCGATTCTCGGGGATATTATGTATCCTCCAGACCGGGGGAGAAAGTATCCGGGCACTGTCCGTCAGTTGACGTGCTGTTCACAAGCGTGGCGGAATCCGTAAAGAGCAACGCCATCGGCGTTATCCTGACCGGAATGGGCAGGGACGGCGCGGACGGACTGCTGAAAATGCGGCAGGCTGGCGCGTTCACCATCGGGCAGGATAAGGACACCTGCGTGGTCTACGGAATGCCTATGGAGGCGTACAAGATAGGCGCCGTGCAGGTGCAGGCTCCGCTGTACAAGATAGCGGATATAATTCAGGATCAGCTTATTTGACAACATAAGACATAAAAAAAGAGGGGCATATATGCGCCCCTCTTTTTGTGTTGTAAATCAGTCGGTGAACAGCGGGAGAAGCTCCTGTTTGTCCACGTCAACCAGTCCGAGCGTTGTAAGCTTGATGTGCGGGATAACAGGCAGGCTCACGAAAGCCATCGTCATGAACGGCTCGATGTCTGCTGGTACGTCAAGTGCGTATACGCTCTGCCGTACTTTCTCGTTCTGCTCTGCGGCTGCGGCAGGCTCGGCGTCTGTCATGAGTCCGGCGTATGGGAGCGGCATTTCCGCGAGGATCTTTCCATCACGGACGGATATCATTCCGCCGCCTGCCTTGTGAATGAGGTTTGCGGCTGCTACCATATCCTCGTCGTTGGTTCCTATCACGATAAGGTTGTGGGAATCATGCGATACCGAGGAGGCTATCGCGCCGTGCTTCAGTCCGAGACCGGTGATATATCCGCGGCCGATGTGCCCGGTGTTGTGGTGGCGCTCTATTACGGCTATCTTCAGGATATCGCGCTGAGTATCAACGCCGTTATTAGTGTCCAGATTTACCGGGAGCAGCTTTTCTTCGGTTATGAGCTGATCCTTTATTATGCCTATCACACGGCAGGTGCGGGAGCCCGTGCCGTCAATATGCAGATCAGTCGGCTTTATCTCGCTGACGTTAAAGGAATTGCAGACCTTCTGCTTTATCTCTTCTGATACTGCGGGAGCCTCAAACGGCAGGCACACGCCGTTTTCTGCGACCTTTTCCCCGGATTTGTACACGGTCCCGACCCTGACTGTATCGAGGTCGTCAAGAACAAGGATATCCGCGTCATACCCGGGAGCGATCGCGCCCTTTCCGCGGAGCCCGTAGTATTCCGCAGCCTGTATCGTAGCCATGCGGATACCTGCGAAAACGCTCTTGCCAAGCTCCACGGCAAGGCGTATCATGGAATCTATATGCCCGTTTGCGATTAGGTCAGCCGGGTGCTTGTCGTCTGTCGCGAGAATGCATCGGCGTGAGTACGGCTCGTCAAACAGCCCGGAAAGTCCCGCGAGATTGCGTGCGGCTGTTCCCTGACGTATCATTATCCGCTGACCCTTGCGGAGCTTTTCAAGCGCCTCCTCCATGTTGGAGCATTCGTGGTCGTCGGTGATTCCGGCGGCGATGTACTTGTCGAGATCCTTCCCGGTCAGCAGCGGCGCGTGACCATTCACGATAAGCCCGTGTGCCAGCGTGCGGCGTACCTTTTCGAGAGTTGCGGGGTCGTCGAAGATTATACCGGGGTAGTTCATCATTTCCGCAAGACCCAGCACACGCGGGTCTCCGTAGAAGCGCTCAATGTCGTCTGCGCTGAGGACGGCTCCGGATTCGTCGAATCTGGTCGCTGGAACGCAGGACGGCACCATGAAATATACTGTAACCGGGAGTCCCTCGCTTGCGGACATCATGAACTTTATTCCGTCCGTGCCGCAGACGTTCGCTATCTCGTGCGGGTCGGTGATGACTGCGGTAGTCCCGTGCGGAGCAGCCGCCTTTGCAAATCCTGCCGGAAGCAGCATGGTGCTTTCAATGTGGATATGTCCGTCAATGAATCCCGGACAGAGGTATTTTCCGGTGACTTCTATTATTTCGTCCGCTTCGTAGTCCGTGCCCACTCCGATTATTCTGCCGTTTTCGACAAGGACATCGGTTTTTTCGGCTGTGTCCGTGAATACGTTTATGACGGTTCCGCCTTTAAAGAGCTTTTTCATCTGTGTTCCCTTTCTGCATCAGAGCTGAGAGCATACCGTGTCGTATACGGTCCTCAGCAGAGCCTTGCTGTCGTGTGATTCTGCCATAAGGCTTACAACAGAATCCGTGTCCGGCATAACGACCGAGAGCTGCGAATATTTTCCGTCCATGCGGAACGAGTTGTATTCTCCGCGCCAGAAGCCGTATCCGTAGAACTGCGCCCCCTGCGGTCTTGTGCATTCGCTTATCCAGTCGGCGGAGAGAAGCTGTTTTCCTCCGTAGCTGCCGCGGTCAAGGCAGAACTGACCCAGCCTGTGGAGCTCCGCCAGCGAGAGGAAAAGTCCGCTCGAACTGAAATTATATCCCATCGGGTCGGTCTCCCACATGGGGCACTTTATTCCGAGCGGAGTGAACAGGCGGGGCTTCAGGTAGCTCACCATATCGCAGCCTGTCCGGCGCTGTACAAGAACTCCCGCGAGATACGGACCCACGTTGCTGTACACGAATTTGCTCCCGGGGTGATAAACGAACGGCAGAGCCAGTGCGTACTTCACCCAGTCGTCCTGCGGGTAGAGCGGCCGCATAGCGCCTGTCAGTTCTGCTTTTTCCTGCCCGAGACACATGGTCATCAGGTCACGGACTCTGGCTTCTGCAAGATTCCTGCTGATCTCTGCGGGCATATCGTCCGGGAAAGCTGAGGTCAGCTTCTCGTCAAGGGATATCAGTCCCTCCTGCACCGCGAATCCGAGAGCCATAGCCGTAACGCTTTTCGCTGCGGAATACACGTTCCTGCGGATATCCGGCTCGCTGTGCCATTCCGCGATGAGCCTGCCGTTCTGTGATACCATGACACCGTGCAGGCAATGTCTTTCAGCACATTTTATAAGTTCAGAAAGCTCCGTAAGATCCCTCCTGTTCCCGAAAGCCTTTCTTTCCTGAATTATAGCACTGTTTCCGAACTTTGTCAACAGTTGTGGCTTAATCCGCGTGAATCGCGCTTTTTTTGCAAATTTCCTCATAAACTCTTGCAATTTAACTTAAAATGTGGTATGATAAAATATATATTTATATCCTACGCACAATAATATATTTAAAAAAGAAAGGGTCAACACTATGAGCAAGGTAGTAAAGTTCGGCGGGAGCTCCCTCGCTGACGCAAATCAGTTCAGGAAGGTAGCGGATATAATCCACGCTGATCCTGAGAGAAAGTATGTCGTTCCCTCCGCGCCGGGCAAGCGCTTCAAGGAGGACACCAAGGTAACGGATATGCTGTACCGCTGCTACGACGAAGTAGCCGTACAGGGCAAGAATTTCGCAGAATCCTTCGCGCCCATCAAGGAGCGCTATAACGGCATTATCTCCGACCTCGGGCTTACACTGAACCTCGACGAGGAATTCGCAAAGATCGGCGAGAATTTCAGGGCAGCCATCGGCAGCGATTATGCGGCAAGCCGCGGCGAGTACCTCAACGGTATCGTGCTTGCAAATTACCTCGGATTTGAGTTCATCGACGCTGCAAAGGCTATCTTCTTCGACAACAAGGGCAACTTTGACGCTGACATCACAGACGCCTGCCTCGGCGCGCTTCTCGACAAGACTCCCAAGGCGGTTATCCCGGGATTCTACGGCGCAATGCCCGACGGCACCATCAAGACATTCTCCCGCGGCGGCTCTGATTTCACAGGCTCCGTTGTTGCTAAGGCTGCAAAGGTAGACCTCTACGAGAACTGGACGGACGTAAGCGGCTTCTTAGTAGCAGACCCGCGTATCGTTGACAAGCCTCAGGGTATCAGCGTTATCACATACTCCGAGCTGCGCGAGCTTTCCTACATGGGCGCAGGCGTGCTCCACGAGGACGCTATCTTCCCGGTAAGAAGCGCTAATATCCCGATAAACATCAAGAACACCAACGCGCCGCAGGACGCAGGAACGCTCATTGTTCCTACCGCAAACGCACCTGCAAGCGAGCACATCATCACAGGTATCGCAGGAAAGAAGAACTTCTCCGTAATCTCCATCGAGAAGGACAGAATGAACAGCAACAAGGGCTTCCTGCGCAAGCTGCTTCAGGTCCTCGAGAATCACGATATCTTCCCGGAGCATATGCCCACAGGTATAGACACAGTCAGCGTTGTTGTAAACTCCTCCGAGCTTGACGGTCAGCGCGAGAAGCTCACAGAGCGCCTTATCGAGGTAGTAAAGCCCGACCATTTCGAGATAATCGACGGCCTTGCTCTTATCGCAGTCGTTGGACGCGGCATGAGATCCGTAAAGGGTACCGCTACCCGTGTATTCGCGGCGCTTTCCCACGCAAACATCAACATCAGAATGATCGACCAGGGCTCCAGCGAGCTTAACATCATCGTAGGAATTAATGCGGCTGACTTTGAGAAGGCTATCAAGGTAGTTTACGATATGTTCATTCTCAGCGAGTGATATTAATACGGCTTAAATATACAGCCGGGAAATGACGACAGCTTTCCCGGCTGTATTTTAAAGAGCAGAAAAGTTATACGAATGAGGGGATAAGAGATGGATTATACGGTATATATGTCCGATGACGGCATGAAGAAAGGCAAGCTTGGCGCTTACAAGAATCACATCATCAAGAACATCGAAAAGATAGGACAGAAGAAGCTGGTAATAATCGGCGGCGGCGAGGACTATAATGTTCTCATGCAGGCGCTTTCACAGCTCCGCGCGAAAAACGTCAAGGTACCGGATATCGCATTCCGCGCTACCGTGTGTCAGGACGGAGTTTCCGAGCAGGAGGACATCAGGTTCATTGACGAGCTCAAGGGAAAGTCCGCTTCCTTCTATGTGCTGATAATCGCACCGTACACCCCTCTGGAGATACAGCTTGCCGGCATGGCGGGAGTTCCTGAGACATCTGCGGCGGTTGCCGGTGCGCTCAGGACGCAGTGCGGCTACACCGAGAACGGCTACTGCGAGCTGAACGAGCCGTCCGGGCTCGGCATGACCCTTGCAGGAATGAAGCTGAACAAGGCTCTCGGCTCCGACGCTAAGCGCGCAGGCGGTCAGGAGAACGCCACAGCCCAGCAGATGGCTTCCTATAAGGATAAGATGAAGGGACAGCGCTGCTTTATCCTCGGTCACAACAGTGCGAAGCTCGACGAGCTCAACGGACTTTTGAACGAGCACGCATTCGCCTGCAACGAATTCTGCGATTTCTTCACCAGAACTCCCCAGCGCCCCGAATTTTTCGTGCTGACAAAGGAATCCTCCTACCTTGGCAACGGAAAGTATATCGAGGGTATGGAGTGCTTTATTGACGGCAGAATAAAGGTGTTCGAGGATAAGTTCAAGAAGAAGCCTTCCTATTTCAACGGGCTCGGCGCGGGGCTTATCAGCGGTCTCCCGGGATTCGGAGAGGCTGAGAGCACCTATGCCACGGCGAATATCTTCCAGATGTATGTGATGATACAGCTCGCGCTGTACATGGGATTCAGCGAGATATATCTCTACGGCTGGGACGGCGTATTCCCCGACACGTTCGATGATAACGGAATAGGCAGAAAGCCCGCCGAGGGCGAAGTCACCGATTTCCCTGCTGCCACAAAGCAGCTCCTTGAACAGGTAAAGAGATATGCTGAGAATAACGGCTCCAGGCTCATCAGCCTGTGCCAGACCAACGGATTCTCCATGCTGGAAAAGGCGGAATTCGGCAGTATAGACCTTTCTTCTTCGGCGATATTTGGCAGACTCTGAGCCTCTGCCAACAACTTTTCAGGAGGAACAGCATGAGCCTTGCAGATGAACTATTTATCGAGAACTGCCGTGATATACTGGAGAACGGCGTTTCTGACGAGAATTTCGAGGTGCGCCCGCACTGGGAGGACGGAACTCCCGCGCACACCATAAAGAAATTCTGTATCGTCAACCGCTACGATCTCCAGAAGGAATTCCCGATAATGACGCTCCGCCGGGTGTACTACCGCTCAGCTATCGACGAGATCCTCTGGATATACCAGAAGAAATCCAACCGTGTGGCGGAGCTGGGTTCCCATATCTGGGACGCATGGGCGGACGAAAACGGCACCATCGGCAAGGCTTACGGCTATCAGCTAGGCGTGAAGAACCACTATCCCGAGGGCGACTTTGATCAGGTGGATAAGGTGCTCTACGACCTGAAGCACAATCCTGTCAGCCGCCGTATCATGACGAACACCTACAATCACGCGGACCTCAGCGAAATGCGGCTTGCCCCCTGCGCTTATTCCATGACGTTCAACGTCAGCGGGAACAGGCTGAACGCGATACTGAACCAGCGCAGTCAGGATATGCTGACCGCAAACAACTGGAACGTATGCCAGTATGCGGCTCTGCTCATCATGTTCGCGAAATCGACAGGATTCGAGCCGGGCGAGCTGGTGCACGTCATTGCGGACGCGCATATCTACGACCGCCATGTGGACGCGGTGAAGCGGCTCATCGAAAAGAAACCCTACCCCGCCCCGGAAATGCAGGTCGAGGACATCACGGATTTCTATAAGTTCACGAAGAACAGCTTCACGGCGGTGGACTACAAGTACCACGAATTCACCGACAAGATACCTGTCGCAATATGAGGTAAATATGGAACTCTGGGACGTTTACGACATAAACCGCAATAAAACCGGACAAACCGCAGTGCGCGGCGGGGGACTCCCCGAGGGAGGCTATCATCTGGTGGTGCACGTCTGCATATTAGGCTCTGACGGGAGAATGCTCATTCAGCAGCGCCAGCCGTTCAAGCACGGTTTTTCGAATATGTGGGACGTAAGCTGCGGAGGCTCTGCGCTTTCCGGCGAGACCAGCGCGCAGGCGGCAATGCGGGAAGCGTTCGAGGAGATAGGCGTGAAACTCGACCTTAACGGCGTCCGTCCGCATTATTCCGTGAGCTTTGACGAGGGCTACGACGACTGGTACGTCGTAAAGGCTGACCCGGATATCAGCAGTCTGAAATTGCAGTATGAGGAAGTTCAGGCAGTCAGATGGGCGGACGAGGACGAGATATTCGCCATGATGGACAGCGGCGCGTTCATTCCGTATTTCAAGGGATTCATCTCAACAATATTCCACACGGCGGATCAGTACGGCGCTATACGCGAAAAATAACACAGCTTTATAATGCCCCGGAGCGGCTCAGTTGGGGCGATAACAGAACAGAGGTAATAATGTCAGAAGAAAAGAAGCTTGCGGTGCTTATCGACAGCGATAACGTATCCGCGAAATATGCCCAGTTCGTCATGAACGAGGTGCAGAAGTACGGCGTACCTACCTACAAGAGAGTTTACGGCGACTGGGAGAAGGGCGGCAACGGCTGGCACGCTCCCGCAGTGAACTACTCGATAATGCCGGTGCAGCAGACAAGCTATGTTGCCGGAAAGAACGCGACAGATTTCTCCATGATAATCGACGCGATGGATATACTCTACACCGGCAATGTTGACGGATTCGTGCTTGTCACCAGCGACAGCGATTTCACAAGGCTCGCCATTCGCCTGCGCGAAGCGGGTAAGCTTGTGGTGGGGATAGGCGAGCTCAAGACTCCCAGACCGTTCACAGTGAGCTGCCATCATTTCTGCTATCTCAACCAGATAGGCGAGATGGAGAGCGAGTATGACGAGCAGGCTATCAGAAAGGCAGTCATGACGTTCGTGACAGAAAACACGGACGAGCGGCTCGACCTTGCGAAGATAAGCGCGGTGCTCACGTCAAAGTTCGGCAATATCAACTTCGAGGAGCTTGGATACAAGAGATTCTCGAATTTTATCGACAGCTTCCCGGAGCTCCGCAGAAGCAACACGTTCGTTTCCGTCCGCAAGAAGCGCACACCGCCTCCCGCCCCGGCAGAAAAGCCGCAGGAGGTCACAGCGGACGCTATTTCCGAGGCAATGAGCGAGTATCTCAGCCAGCATGAGCCGGAAAACGACAATATGCTGAAGCTGGAGAGTTACCTAAATAGCCGCTTCGGAAAGATAGATTTCGCGAAATTCGGAAGCAGCAGATTTGCGAGATTCATTGACAAGCTTCCGCAGTTCACAAGGACCGGCACGCTGGTAAAGCCGGCGTCTGCCGAACCGGAAAAGGCGGTCTCTGCGGACAGCTACCGCAGGGAGGTCCTGACCTACGCGTCAGACAATATGCCGGACGGCGGAAATATTGGTCAGCTCAACAACCATTTGATGGGACTTTTCGGCAAGGATTATTTCAGAAGTTTAGGCTTCGGCGATTTCAAATCCGCGCTTGATTCCGTGACCGAGGTAAGGATCGAGGGCAACCGTGTATTCATGGCGGCTCCCGAAATACAGCCGGAGAAGCCGGCAAATCTCCCGGGCCCGGACGAAAAAGCGGTATTCGCGAGAATCCAGCAGTATGCCGCTGAAAATATGCCGGACGGCGGAAATCTTGGTCAGCTCAACAACGAACTTATCGGGGTGTACGGCAGGGATTACATCGACGCGCTGGGCTACGGTGATTTCCGTGCTCTGCTTTCCGCAGTGCCGGATATCCGCATAAGCAAGAACCGCGCTTACTCCGCCGCTGAGATAGTTAAAGAGCCTCCTGTATCTGAAAAGGCTAAGGAAGTGGCTCAGGTTATCGCAGAGGTCAACGCGCCTGCTGTCGAGAAGGCGTCCGCTGCTGAAACGGCTCCCGAAACTCCTGCGGAAACGGCGGCGGAAAACGAGCCGGATAACGCTCCCGTGGAACAGCCTGCACAGCTTGAAGAGAAGCAGTTTGAGAAGCCGGAGCTCAACACCGTTAAGAGGGAGATACTCCAGTTTGTGGCTTCCTCTGAAAACGGCGGCAGCCTGTCGAGGCTCGGCGGAGTTCTTTCCGCAAAGTACGGCAGGGACTTCCTGGAGCAGCTCGGATTCACCTCAATGAGGAAGCTGGCGGCTGAGCTCAGCGGAATGGAAATAAAGAACAACAAGCTGTATATCAGCGACGCGTTTGCCCACCAGACAGAAGAGATAGAGAAATTTGTCAACGAATTCGCACGGGGCGAGGGCAGCCACAGCATAAGGGCGCTGGGTATAAAGCTCAAGGAGAATTTCGAGGGCTTTGATTTCAGGAGCTACGGTTTCTCGAGATTCACGGATTTCATCAACGCCATTGACGGAGTTAAGGCGGACAGGTATCATGTCAAGCCTGCCGAGTGATTCTGTCGGAATGTGAGGTCACAGCATGAAAAAGGATATCATATACAGTCTTTCGTCGCCTTATCGCGATGATTTCCGGGTGACTGGCTACCGCTTCGGCAAGGGGGATAAGTCCTGCTGCATAATCGGGTCGCTGCGCGGAAACGAGATACAGCAGCTCTATATGTGCAGCCAGCTTGTGAAAACCCTTGATATCCTCGAGAAAAAGGGCTGCATATCCTACGACCATGAAATACTGATAATCCCCTCGATAAACAGCTATGCGACAAATATCGGCAAGCGCTTCTGGTGCCTGGACAATACGGATATAAACCGTATGTTCCCGGGAAATCCCGACGGCGAGACCACCGAGAGGATAGCGGCGGGCATATTCTCAGAGATATGCAAGTACCAGTACGGCGTTCAGTTTGCCAGCTTCTATATCTCGGGAATGTTCATACCCCATGTCCGCATGATGAAGACCTGCAAGGAAAACACCAGCCTTGCAAATCTGTTCGGTCTGCCGTATGTGGTCCTCAGAACTCCCACGGCGATGGACCAGTCCACGCTGAACTACAACTGGCAGGTCGGCGGCACTGCGGCGTTCTCGGTCTACACCAATGCGACCGAGAGCATTGACGAGGCTTCCGCAGAACTGGGTGTTTCGGCGGTGCTGAGATTCCTGTCGAGAATGGGGATAATCAAGTACAAGTGCCACGGCGGCTACATGGGCACCATCATCGAAGAGGACGACATGATGAACGTCAAGTGCGGCTCGGCGGGAATCTACCGAAGCCTGCGCAGGAGCGGCGACGAGGTGGAGAAGGGCGACATTCTGGCGCAGATAATCCACCCATATGAGGGAAACGTCATCAGCGAAGTAAGGGCTCCGGCTGACGGAATACTGTTCTTCGCGCACGAAAGTCCGCTCGTCATGGAAAACACCATAGTCTTTAAGATGATAAAGCGGCTTCATAAGTGATTTTTTCGGCGGCGATCCTTCGGGACTGCCGCTTTTATATTATAATAGGTATAAAAATCGCCGAATTTGTAATACTTATAGTTGATTGACGCAATGATTTTGCTGAGAGTTCCGTGAACATAACGGCGTTTGTACAAAATGCATAAATATATGGCTGTAATTTACTGAAAAATTCTACACACAAATATCGCGAAAATCCTTGCAAATCGCGCTGTTATGTGGTAAAATAACTGTTGGCGGCTGTACTGAGGTATGTAAACAAGATTTTACACAAGACAGCCTGATTACTTGAAGGCATAGCGATGATGCCGGAGGTTGCGCAGCTTGACTGCGGTAATTTCGGCGGAGTATGTCGGGCATGTTAGCCCGGCGGAAGAAGATTTACAGAAAACGCGGGTTTCTTCCCGCTGGCGCTGTTAAAGTGTCCGGAAATTCCGGATAACTAATATGCAGTCGGCGATAAAAAGAAACACACGGCACAGTGGATTTTTCAAAACAGCTTTTGCCAGCACACTACTAACAGAAGGGGTTGAAAAATCATGGCAGCAAATGAGAAGGTAAGAATCAAGATCAAGGGTTACGAGCACAGCGTAGTTGACGCAGCAGCCAAGAAGATAGTTGAGGCAGCTACACGCAATGGCGCAAGAGTTGCAGGCCCGATCCCGCTTCCCACAAACAAGGAAGTAGTTACGATTCTGAGAGCCGTTCACAAGTACAAGGATTCTCGTGAGCAGTTCGAGCTGAGGACCCACAAGCGTCTTGTCGACGTTATCCGTCCGTCAGCAAAGGCAATCGAAGCTCTCCAGACACTGGAGCTTCCCGCAGGTGTAGAGATTTCAATGGATATCTGATTATAGAGAACATTGGAGTTATGTTGGACGGGCTCCCGTTCAACCACTAACCACGCACCACAAGGTGCATGGTCATGTTGAGAGATTCTCAACCAATAACCAAAGGAGGATTAGCCGCAATGACAAAGGCAATCATCGGCAAGAAGATCGGCATGACACAGATCTTTGACGAGGCAGGCAAGGTCGTTCCCGTAACAGTTATCGAAGCGGGTCCCTGCGTAGTAGTACAGAAGAAGACTACTGAAAACGACGGCTACGAGGCTGTTCAGCTCGGCTTCGGAGATGTTTCTCCCAAGCACGTTAACAAGCCTGAGGCTGGCCACTTCAAGAAGAACGATGTGGCTCCCAAGAAGACACTCAAGGAGTTCCGCCTGGACGACATCAGCGCAGTAAACGTTGGCGACGTTCTGAAGGCAGACGTTTTTGCTGAGGGCGACGTTATCGACGTTGCCGGCGTAAGCAAGGGCAAGGGCTTCACTGGTGCCATCAAGAGACACAATCAGCACAGACTGAAGGAAACTCACGGTTCAGGTCCTGTTGCAAGACAGGCAGGCTCCATGGGCGCTTGCTCCAGCCCGTCCAGAATCTTCAAGGGCAAGGGCATGGCAGGTCACATGGGCGCAGAGAACGTTACAGTTCAGAACCTGGTAGTTGTTAAGGTTGACGTTGAAAACAACCTCATCGCAGTTAGAGGCGCGGTTCCCGGCCCTAAGGGTGGCGTTGTTACCATCGTCAACGCTGTTAAAGCATAAGGGAGGAGGACGATAATTATGCCTAAGATCAACGTAGTAGATATGGCGGGTAAGGTCGTTTCCGAGCTTGAGCTTAACGAAAACGTATTCGGCATTGAGCCGAACAAGACCGCAATGCATTCCGCTGTTGTGAATTATCTCGCAAACCAGCGTCAGGGTACACAGTCCACACTTACCAGAACAGAGGTAAGCGGCGGCGGCAGAAAGCCCTGGCGTCAGAAGGGCACAGGCCATGCAAGACAGGGTTCCACAAGATCTCCTCAGTGGAGACACGGTGGTGTCGCTCTCGGCCCGAAGCCCCGTTCCTACAGATTCACTCTGAACAAGAAGGTAAGAAAGCTCGCAATGCTCTCCGCTCTTTCCTCTAAGGTAAGCGCAAACGAGATGATCGTTGTAGACGCTATCAAGACCGACGAGTTCAAGACCAAGACAATGGTAGCTATGCTTAAGGCTCTCGAGGCTGAGAAGAAGACTCTCATCGTTCTCGACGCTGTTGACGCAAAGGTTATCAAGTCCGCTGCAAACATCGAGGGTGTTAAGACCACTCAGTTCAACACTCTCAACGTATATGACATTCTCAACTGCGATAAGTTCGTTATCGTTGAGGGCGCTGTCAAGAAGCTTGAGGAGGTATACGCATAATGAAGGCTGCTCAGGATATCATCATCAAGCCCATCATCACAGAACACAGCATGGAGGCTCTCGCTTCCGGCAAGTACACCTTCAAGGTAGCTAAGGACGCTAACAAGATCGAGATCGCTAAGGCTGTTGAGACACTCTTCAAGGGCGTTAAGGTAGCTAAGGTGAACACGATCTCCGTTCGCGGCAGACTGAAGAGAATGGGCAGAAACGCTGGCTACACTTCCGATTGGAAGAAGGCTATCGTTACCCTCGCAGAAGGCTCCAAGACTATCGAGTTCTTCGACGGAATGATTTAAGTAAGGAGTGAAACGTAATGGCTATTAAG
>CALBGD010000377.1 GCA_937893735.1 uncultured Clostridia bacterium
ACTGTTCTTAACAGCCGTCATTGCGGAATTCAGCGAAGACGTTATTTTGTCAAGCGAGGTTCCGATGGTCTCGAAATCGCCCGCGTATTCAACAGCAGAGGTCGCTGTAAGATTGCCCTGTGCCATTGCCTCAAGCACCTGACGGATATCATGGATATAAGTGCGCAGGGTATCAACAGTATTCTTGAGCGAATTCTCAAGCACCATGGTCTCGTCGCCGAGAGCGGTCACCTCATACGGGGTGGTTACATCGCCCTCAGAGAGGAGCTTCAGGCGCTGTGCGGAATTCTCGATAGGTCTGGATATGTTTCTTGCAACGCCGATAGCGATAAATACCGAGCAAACAATAAGCAAAATGCAGACCGCAAGTCCTATTCCGATATCAATGAGCATTCCTGCGATTACCTGATTATAATTTGCGCACACAGCTATGATCCAGCCGTCAGTGCCGTCTATATTCTGGTAGGAAGCAAGCATTCTGTGTCCGTTGGCAGAGTAGGAATATGTGCCCTTCCCCTTCGCCATCATCTGACTTGCAAGCTTGACCTCTCCGGGGTTTTCGCTCTCCGTCAGCTTTTCCATATTAAGTACCTGGTTGGTA
Organism: uncultured Clostridia bacterium; assembly: GCA_937893735.1. Lineage (GTDB taxonomy): Bacteria > Bacillota > Clostridia > Oscillospirales > Ruminococcaceae > CAG-115. Next base: position 602 of record CALBGD010000377.1, read on the forward strand.
TCATTGGAAGCCACTATCTGACCGTTCTTGTCGATAACCACCACGCTGCTTCCCGCACCAAGCTCAACATTTTCAAGCCCGTTAGAGAACATCGTCGGGTCGATCCCGCCATAAATAACATAGGTCTGACCGTTGTACTTCACCGGGGCGCCCATCATAGTTACTACTGAGCCGTCAGTCTTTCTGATGACAGGCGAAGAAACAGCGACCTCGCCGTTGTAGGCTTTCTGGAAATACTCTCTGTCGGCGATGTTTGTGTCGTTGTATGTAGAGCCGTCGCTGTAAGCTATGGAAAAATCCTTGAACATAGAGGTAGCAGCTATGTCTATCAGCTTATCCTTGCGCGTAACCAGCGGGACATCATGGTTTATGATGTTCTCATTATTGCCCGCTGCCTGAAGTTCCAGCGAAAGGAAGTTCACATTATTGGAAATAAGGTGTGCATAGGATT
>CALBGD010000378.1 GCA_937893735.1 uncultured Clostridia bacterium
CTCTGTTACATCGTTTGCGCCATAGCAGTTTACCTTTGCACGCAGGCCGGTGGAGTATGCCTTGCGGAATACTTCCTTAACCTCGCCGGTGTAGTAGTCCATCTCGGTCTCAACGTATGTAAAGCCGTTGATTCTGGAGATAATCTGTGCAGCGTCCTTGCCAAGACCGTTCAGGATAACGCGGAGCGGCTCCTTACGAACCTTGTTAGCCTTTTCTGCGATACCGATAGCGCCCTCAGCAGCTGCGAAGGACTCGTGACCTGCCAGGAAGCAGAAGCACTTTGTCTCTTCCTCAAGCAGCATCTTGCCGAGGTTGCCGTGGCCGAGACCAACCTTACGCTGATCAGCAACGGAACCAGGAATGCAGAATGCCTGGAGACCCTCGCCGATTGCAGCAGCAGCGTCAGCAGCTCTGGTGCAGTTCTTCTTGATAGCGATAGCGCAGCCTACTGTGTAAGCCCACTTAGCGTTCTCAAAGCAGATCGGCTGGATCTTCTCAACTTCGTGATAGATATCAAGACCCTTAGCCTTGCAGATGTCAGCACATTCCTCGATGGAGTTGATGCCGTAGTTCTTCAGAACAGCAAGGATCTGGGGTTCGCGTCTGTCGTAGGATTCAAATAAAGCCATTGTTTTCTACCTCCTATTACTGCTTTCTCGGGTCGATGAACTTAACAGCGTCAGCAACGCGGCCGTACTGACCGTGAGCCTTCTCGAATGCTGTGTTAGCGTCATCGCCGTTCTTGATGAATTCCATCATCTTGCCGAAGTTAACGAACTTGTAGCCGATGATCTCATCATCTTCGTTCAGAGCCAGCTCAGTAACGTAGCCGTCTGTCATTTCGAGGTAGCGGGGGCCCTTCTTCAGAGTACCGTACATAGTACCGATCTGGGAACGAAGACCCTTACCAAGATCCTCAAGACCAGCGCCGATAGCAAGACCGTCCTCAGAGAAAGCGGACTGTGTTCTGCCGTATACGATCTGGAGGAACAGCTCTCTCATTGCTGTGTTGATAGCGTCGCAAACGAGGTCGGTGTTGAGAGCCTCAAGAATGGTTCTGCCGGGGAGGATCTCAGCAGCCATTGCAGCGGAGTGAGTCATACCGGAGCAGCCGATAGTCTCAACGAGTGCCTCCTGGATAACGCCGCCCTTTACGTTAAGGGACAGCTTGCAGGTCCCCTGCTGGGGTGCGCACCAGCCGATACCGTGTGTGAAACCGTTGATGTCAGCGATCTCCTTAGCCTTTACCCACTTAGCTTCTTCGGGGATAGGCGCAGCGCCGTGAGCAACGCCCTGTGCTACGGGACACATGTTTTCAACTTCATGAGAATAAGTCATTGTTGTTTGAACTCCTTTCAACATTTTGTCCGGAGAAGTTTGCCCGGACATACAACTGTATTATACACCATTTCTCGGCAATTTGCAATAGGTTAGAAATCACTAACTTTAAAAAAGTTTGTTGCCCTTGGCTTACTTTGCACACAAACAGGGAAAGGGAGAAGCAGACCGCTTCTCCCTATTGGTTTATTCGGCGACATTACAAGTATTACGGTAACAACATATAGGGGAGGGGGTTGCCCTCCCGGAAAATACGTCTTGTGTATATAATGCAGGAGCAGCGCAAGGACACGCTGCAAAAAGGTGGGAGGGGCAATCAGGACGATTGCCCAGACCGCCCCAGAGCAGCGCAAGGACGCGCTGCAATAAAGGCGGGAGGGGCAAGCCCCTCCCCTACATACATACGCGCTCCGCATAAATCACAGCATTTTCTTCAGATAAGCGCCCGTGTAGCTTACCGGGTTCGCGGCTATCTCCTCGGGGGTTCCCGCGGCGATAACGGTGCCGCCGCCGCTTCCTCCCTCGGGTCCCATGTCGATGAGGTAATCAGCGGTCTTTATCAGGTCGAGGTTATGCTCGATCACCAGCACGGAATTTCCGCTGTCCGTCAGCCGCTGGAGTATCTCTATCAGTTTGCGGACGTCCGCCGTGTGGAGTCCGGTGGTGGGCTCGTCCAGAATATATATGGTCTTTCCGGTAGAGCGCTTGGAGAGCTCCGCCGCCAGCTTTATCCGCTGAGCCTCGCCGCCGGAAAGGGTGGTGCTGCTCTGACCTATCTTGATGTAGCCCAGCCCGACTTCCTCAAGGGTCTTGAGCTTTCCGTATATCTTCGGGATATTCGCGAAGAACTCCACGCCCTCGGAAACGGTCATGTCCAGCACCTCGAAGATGTTCTTTCCCTTGTAGCGCACCTCGAGGGTCTCGCGGTTGTAGCGGTGCCCCTTGCAGACCTCGCAGGGAACGAAAACGTCCGGCAGGAAGTGCATCTCTATCTTGATTATTCCGTCGCCCTCGCACGCCTCGCAGCGGCCGCCCTTGATGTTGAACGAGAACCTCCCCGGGCCGTAGCCCTTTGCCTTTGCCTCGTTGGTCTGCGCGAACAGTTCGCGGATATCGTTGAAAACTCCTGTGTAGGTCGCCGGGTTGCTGCGCGGAGTTCTTCCGATAGGCGACTGGTCTATCATTATCACCTTGTCGAGGTATTCCGTGCCGGTCATGTCGGTGAACTTTCCGGGACGCGTCCGGGCGCGGTTGAGCTTCCCTGCAAGGTGCTTGTAGATTATCTCGTTTACAAGCGAGCTCTTTCCGCTGCCGGAAACTCCGGTAACGCAGGTGAACACTCCCAGCGGGATATCAACGTTTATCCCACGGAGGTTGTTTTCCGCCGCGCCGATGACTTTCAGCCACTTGCCGGAGGGTTCGCGGCGCTTCTCAGGAACCGGAATTTTCAGCTTGCCGCTGAGGTACTGTCCGGTGATGGATTCCTTGCATTTGAGCAGACCCTTGACCTCGCCGCTGTAAATGACTTCTCCGCCGTTTACTCCCGCGCCGGGGCCTATATCGACTATCCAGTCGGCGGCGCGCATGGTGTCCTCGTCGTGCTCGACCACTATCAGGGTGTTTCCGAGGTCGCGCAGGCGGCGCAGGGTGGCTATCAGCTTGTCGTTGTCCCGCTGGTGGAGCCCGATGGACGGCTCGTCAAGGATATACAGCACTCCAGTGAGGGAGCTTCCTATCTGGGTTGCAAGGCGGATTCTCTGGCTCTCGCCGCCGGAAAGCGTGCCCGCAGACCGCGCCAGCGTGAGGTACTCCAGACCAACGCTCTGGAGGAATCCCAGCCGGGATTTTATCTCCTTGACTATCTGCTTTGCAATGAGCGCCTCCCGGGGAGTGAGCTCCAGGTTATTCACGAAATCCAGCGCTTCCGTAACGGACATACGGCAGAATTCCATGATATTCTTTCCACCAACGGTGACGGAAAGAGCCGCCTTGTTGAGCCTTTCGCCGTGGCACTCGGGGCATTCAACGTCGCTCATGAATTCCTCGATGGTGTCCCGGGAATACTGGCTGTTCGTCTCGGCGTAGCGGCGCTCAAGGTTAGCCGCGATTCCCTCGAAATCCGTGTAGAACTGTCCGCCGCCCTGCTGTTTCGGGCGTTTTATGAGTATCTTCTCGCCCTTGGTGCCGTGCATTATCTCGTCCATTGCCGCCTCTGGGATTTCGGAGATTGGCTGGTCAACGGAAAATCCGTGTTTCTCGGCGAGGGCGTCAATGTACATGGCGGCGATGGTTCCCTCCGCGTAGTTCCAGCCGGAAGCCTTTATAGCGCCGTTCCTGATGGAAAGCCCGGCGTTCGGCATGATGAGGTCGGGGTCTACCCGGCGGTAGCTTCCGAGACCGGTGCACTTGGGGCAGGCTCCGTAGGGATTGTTGAACGAGAACATTCTTGGCACCAGCTCCTCAATGGAAACGCCGTGCTCCGGGCAGGCGTAGCTCTGGGAGAAGTGGAGCTCCTCGCCGTCGATAACGTCGATGTAGACAAGCCCTCCGGTGAGATTCCCGGCGGTTTCAACGCTTTCGGTCAGGCGGGATTTTATGCCGTCCTTTATCACAAGGCGGTCTACCACTATTTCTATTGAGTGCTTCTTGTTCTTTTCGAGTGTTATCTTCTCGGAGAGGTCGTAGGCTATCCCGTCCACGCGCACTCTGGAGTATCCGGATTTCCGCGCGGCTTCGAATTCCTTCTGGTGCTCGCCCTTGCGCCCCCTGACCACCGGAGCCAGCACCTGAAATTTCGTGCGCTCCGGGAGCTCCAGCACCTTGTCCACTATCTCGTCAACGGTCTGCTGTTTTATCTCCCTGCCGCAGACGGGGCAGTGGGGGATTCCGATTCTCGCGTACATAAGGCGAAGGTAGTCGTAAATTTCGGTGACGGTGCCCACTGTGGAGCGCGGGTTCTTGGAGGTGGTTTTCTGGTCGATGGAGATAGCCGGGGAAAGTCCCTCGATACTGTCAACATCGGGTTTTTCCATCTGCCCGAGGAACATTCTCGCGTAAGAGGAAAGGCTCTCCATATAGCGGCGCTGACCGTCCGCGAAAATCGTATCAAATGCCAGGGAGCTTTTTCCGCTGCCGGAAAGACCGGTCATTACAACAAGGCTGTCCCGGGGGAGGGTCACGTCTATATTTTTAAGGTTGTGCTCCCGGGCACCGCGTATGATTATCTTATCGTTTGCCAATTTCTTCTGTTCCTTTCCGGAGCGGCTTATTGAAGCTCCTTTATCTTATCGCGCAGGAATGCCGCGTGCTCGAAGTCCAGCATTTTCGCCGCTTTCTTCATCTCGGCGGTGTAGCGGGCAATGAGCGCCTCGCGCTCCCGCTTGGTCATCTGCTTTATCGGCTTGCCGTGCTTGGAGGAGCCGTCCGACTTCTTGGTTATCTCCAGCACGTCCCGGATATCCTTGATTATCGTTTTCGGGGTTATCCCGTGGTCTGCGTTGTATTTCTGCTGGATCTCGCGGCGGCGCTGGGTCTCGGTGATAGCGCGCTCCATGGATTCGGTAACGCTGTCCGCGTACATTATAACGGTGCCCTCGGCGTTTCGCGCGGCTCTGCCTATGGTCTGCACAAGGGAGGTCTCGCTTCTCAGGAAGCCCTCCTTGTCCGCGTCAAGTATCGCCACCAGCGATACCTCCGGGATATCCAGACCTTCGCGGAGCAGGTTTATTCCGACAAGCACGTCGAATTCCCCGGCGCGCAGGTCGCGTATCAGCTCCATTCGCTCTATCGTGTCGACATCGTGGTGCATATAGCGCACCTTTATTTCCATTTTCGTGAGGTAGTCCGTGAGGTCCTCCGCCATTTTCTTCGTGAGCGTGGTCACGAGCACGCGCTGTTTCTTGGCGGTGCGGGTGTTTATCTCGGAGATGAGATCCTCTATCTGACCCTCGGTTGGCTTCACGAATATCTCCGGGTCGAGCAGTCCGGTGGGTCTGATGACCTGCTCCACTATCTGGGTGGAGTGCTCCTTTTCGAAGTCCCCGGGGGTAGCCGAAACGAACACCGCCTGCCCCACCTTGGAGTAGAATTCATCGAAGTTCATAGGGCGGTTGTCGTAGGCTGAGGGCAGCCTGAATCCGTAGTCCACGAGGTTCTTTTTCCGGGCGAAGTCGCCGCCGTACATTCCGCGTATTTGCGGGAGGGTAACGTGGCTCTCGTCCACAAAGAGCAGGAAATCCTTCGGGAAGTGGTCGATGAGCGTTATCGGCGTGGAGCCCGGCTCCCTGCCGGAAAGTATGCGGGAGTAGTTCTCAACGCCCTTGCAGGTGCCTATCTCGCCGAGCATTTCCATATCGTAGCGGGTGCGCTGCTCAATGCGCTGAGCCTCTATCAGCTTGTTGTTTTCGGTGAAGTATTTAACGCGCTCCTCCATCTCGCGGTTTATCTCCTGAAGCGCGTCGTGGAGTCTTTCGCGCCCCACTATATAATGCGAAGCCGGGAATATCATGACGTGCAGAAGCGTGGAGCGCACCTGTCCGGTGATAACGTCGAATTCGCTTATGCGGTCTATCTCGTCCCCGAAGAATTCCACGCGGATAGCGTTCTCATTCGTGCCGCCGGCGGGGAATATCTCGAGGGTGTCGCCCTTTGCGCGGAACTTGTTTCGTGTGAACGAAAGCTCGTTGCGCTCGTACTGTATCTCCACAAGGCGCTTTATCACGTCCTCGCGGCTTATCTCCTGACCCTGACGGAGGGACAGCGTATTGCTGCGGTAGTCCTCCGGGCTGCCGAGGGAGTATATGCAGGAGACCGAGGCGACTATTATCACGTCCCGGCGCTCTGCCAGAGCCATTGTCGCGGAGTGCCGCAGGCGGTCTATCTCGTCGTTTATCGCGCTGTCCTTTTCAATGTACGCGTCAGTGGAGGGAATGTACGCCTCCGGCTGGTAGTAGTCGTAGTATGAAACGAAGTACTCCACCGCGTTGTTCGGGAAGAACTCCCGGAACTCCGAGCAGAGCTGCGCCGCGAGGGTCTTGTTGTGGGCGAGGACGAGGGTGGGGCGGTTGACGTTTGCGATGATGTTCGCCATGGTGAACGTCTTGCCGGAGCCGGTAACGCCGAGCAGCGTCTGCTCCTTGTCGCCGCGGAGGATACCGTCTGACAGCTCCTTTATAGCCTGCGGCTGGTCGCCGGTGGGCGAGTACTGCGAGTGAAGCTCGAATTTATCCATCTGAATACACCTCAATGCCAGAAGTCCGGGAGCATTCCCGCTGTGCGCATGGAATAGCTGTCCTCTTCGTTGACTATAATATGATCCACAAGCTCAATGCCAATATTCATCAGTGCGGAGGCCACCCTCCG
>CALBGD010000379.1 GCA_937893735.1 uncultured Clostridia bacterium
AACAGAAACCAGCGATCTCTTTCCCTCGTCGCGGGTATAGACCCTCACAGCCTCTGCAAACATTTTTTCGCGAATAGACTGGGGAAGCTCCGTGCTGAATTCCTTTGCCGCTGCGTTACCAAGCGCAGTATTTTCAAACAAACGAGTGCCATTTATCTCGTGGCAGATACATAGCCTTTCGGTTATTCCGTCAAGTGCCTGCATAAGGTCGAAATAGTTCACCGCGTCTTCGAGGGAAGTGATCTCCACAAGCTGATCCTCGCTGAGCGGACAGCCAAGGCTGTAAATCAGGTGGCATACAAGGATTCGTATTTCTTCGATGTTCTCTACTTTAATTCTCGGTTGTTGTTTCATAAGATCCCCCGGTCAAGTAACTGTAAATCAGAGTTTACCTTCGTATGAGAGCGCTGAAACCAGTGCGATGTTTAACGCAGATTCAACGCACGGAACAGCCCTCGGAACAACGCACGGATCATGCCTTCCTTTGATGATGAGTTCCTGCTCGGTCATGTCCTTGAAGTCAACGCTTTTCTGCGGCTGTGAGATTGACGGAGTAGGCTTGAATGCAACTCGGAAAATTATCGGCATTCCCGAGCTTATGCCGCCCAGTATGCCGCCGTGTGCGTTAGTCAGCGTAACTATCCTGCCATCACGGACTGCAAACTCATCATTGTTCTCACTTCCGAACACATCAGCGCAGCCAAATCCTGTGCCGAATTCGATTCCCTTGACTGCCGGAACAGCGAACACCAAACGTGAAATCACGTTTTCCAGACCGTCGAGCATAGGAGAGCCGACACCGGCCGGCATTCCTACTGCTGCGCATTCAATAACGCCGCCCACGCTGTCCAGCTTGTCCCTTGCGGCGAGTATCTCAGCGCGCATGGCGCTTTCAGCCTCATCAGTAATGGTAGGGAAGCTGCGCGATTTGACAGCTTCGAGCTGCTCGGCGGTGACATTCACCGGGTCAAAAGCTTCGTCCTTAAGTCCGTGGAGAAATCTAATATGCGCACCCGTAGTTATACCACGGTGCTTTAATATCTGCGCGCATACTGCTCCAGCAAATACAAGCGGAGCAGTTATACGTCCGGAAAAATGACCGCCGCCGCGCGGGTCGTTCGCGCCGCTGTAACGCAGGAATCCGGTGTAGTCAGCGTGAGCGGGGCGAGCAATGTGCGAAATGTTGTTATAATCCTGCGAATGCTGCTCGCTGTTAAAAATAACAGCCGCGAGCGGAGTGCCGGTAGTCTTTCCCTGATAGTATCCGGAAAGAATATCCGGGATATCCTTTTCCAGCCTGAGCGTGCTGGTGCCGTCCTTTTTGGCGGCTCTGCGCGCCATAAATACGGCTATCTCGTCAAGGTCGATCTCCTCGCCGGCAGGAAGATTGTCCAGCACCACGCCGATTCCTTTACCATGGCTCTCACCGAATATAGAAACGGAAATCCCTCCGTCAAACAATGACGACATCGTATTCACCTCCAAGCTGTCTGAAATCTTCAAAGAATGTCGGATAGCTCTTTGCAACACACTCAGCTCCGGTAATCGTCAGCGGGGAAGTGCATTTCTGTGAAGCCACAGCCAGCGACATTGCAATTCTGTGATCGTTGAAGCTGGAGCATACTCCGCCGGACAGTTCCTTCACACCTTGTATCTCAAGCTCGTCGCCGTCAACGATAGCCACTTTTCCTCCAAGGGAATTCAGCACCGTAGAGATCGTAACTAGACGGTCGCTCTCTTTCAGACGCAGACGGCGGCAGCCTCTGATATGAGATGTACCCTCTGCGAATGAAGCAAGCACGGTAAGTATTGGTACAAGGTCAGGAATATCGGAAGCGTCAACGTCAAAACCGGAATAAGTACCGTTTATCTTTATTGCTTTGTCGATTATATCAAAAACAGCCCGGTCGCCCTGTACGCTGTTTCTGTTGACACCTGCGATCTCTATATTGCTTCCGAGTTCGTTTGCCACAGCGAAGAACGCCGCCTGAGAGCAGTCTCCTTCGACAGTATAGTTTGTCGGTTCATAAGCCTGATTGCCCTTGATGTTGTAGTTCCCATTAAATTCCAAAGTTTCGATCCCAAAGGAGCGAAGGCAGTTTACTGTAATGTCAGCATATGGCTTAGACTGGAGAGTTGATGTAAGCTGAATGGTGCTGGTGCCCTCCATTAGCGGCATAGCGAACATATATCCCGTGATGAACTGCGAGGAAATATTGCCCGGAACCGGATAGATTCCGCTGGTAAGCCTGCCCTTGATGTGGTAAGGGAAGATATCCGAAACGAACTGTACTCCATGCTTGGGGAATTCGTCAAGGTAAGGAGTTATCGGACGGATAGGCAGCTTTCCAGCGCCAGTGAACACTGTTTCAACCCCGAGAGCGGCGCATACAGGTATCATGAACCTGAGTGTAGAGCCAGACTCGCGGCAGTTAATCTCCGCATATTCTGGAATCGCTTCAATACCCTTTACTATTGTGACGTCATTTTCAGTGCGTATCTCCGCGCCGAGCGCCTGAAGAGCCTCGGTAGTCGCATCAATATCCTCGCACTGAAGAACTCCGGTGATACGGCTCTCGCCCTTGGAAAGAGCGGCGCATATCAGCGCGCGATGTGAAATACTCTTGGACGGCGGGATTAACACCCTGCCTGACAGGGGTTTTGGTGTGATAACTATATTCATTCTGTAACCTCAGTCTTTCAGGAATTTTTCATATTCTTCAATGGATAATTTTTCAACATGGCTGGAGCCAATCTCCGAGCAAATGACAATATTCATGCCCGAGGAAAGCCGCTTCTTATCTCCGAGGGAATTCCTGAAAAGCACGTCCATAGGAGCCTCAGTTGTGAGCGGAAGCCGGCATTTCGTCAGCAGGGAATCCAGCTTTTCAGCGGTACCTGATGTGCACATTCCGCGCCGCTCAGCGATATGAGTGAAAACGCTCATGCCTATCGCTACGGCGTAGCCGTGAGTGATTCCGGTGTAGTTATAATATTTCTCAATGGCATGACCGAGAGTATGACCGAAATTAAGCAACATACGTTCGCCTTTTTCGCGCTCGTCATTCTCAACGACCTGAGCTTTTATAGAAACGCAGCGGGCGATTATATCCTCAATGTTCGCGTGAATATCTTCGGTTGAAAGAAGTTCAAACAGCTCTGCGGACTTTATCATGCCATATTTTACGACTTCTGCCATTCCATCTGCAAAGAATTCCGGAGTGAGTGATTTCAGGGTGTCAGTATCGCACAGTACGAGCTGCGGCTGATAGAAAGCTCCTACGAGATTCTTGCCGCCAGCGATGTCAACGGCAGTCTTTCCGCCAACGGAGCTGTCTGTCTGAGCAAGTACAGTTGTAGGGATCTGCACGAAGCCGATCCCGCGCATATAGCTTGCCGCCGCGAATCCCGTGAGGTCTCCCACAACTCCGCCGCCGAGGGCGATGAGCGCGTCAGAGCGGGTAAATCCTTTTTCCGCGAGGAAATCGTACAGCTCAATTAGAGTTTTGTGGCACTTTGAAGCTTCTCCGTGCGGGAACACGAATTTTTCAGTACTAAACCCGCTGGCACTCAGGGAATCAAGCACCAGCGCGGAATAGAGCGGGTCAACGTTGTCATCTGTGACAACGCAGACATGGCGCGAGGGTATTGCCGCGGAAATATATTCTCCGGCGTTATCAAGAAGTCCGCTGCCGATAATTATATCGTAGCTGCGGCTTGCATTTACGTGAACTTTTGTCATAGGACATTATCCTTTCTGTTTTGCATACTGATTTATTATAACGCATTTTCGGAGAAATGTCAACCGCTTTAATACTATGAAGCAAAAAAATATATTCACCTCTTATATAAGATGATTTTTTGTACAAAAGCCCTTTACACCGCACGAAAAAAGTGATATAATAAAGTGTAAAACCTTGTACTGGAGTACAGGCAATCAATTCTCAGGAGGACACAAACAATGGGTATGACGATGACACAGAAGATCCTCGCGAAGCACGCGGGACTTGACAGTGTTGTTGAAGGACAGCTCATAAGGGCAAAGCTTGATATGGTTCTCGGAAACGATATCACAAGCCCGGTTGCTATCAACGAATTTCAGAAGAACGGCTTTGACAGCGTTTTTGACCGCACCAAGATTTCCCTTGTAATGGATCATTTCACCCCCAACAAGGACATCAAGGCGGCTAAACAATGTCAGCAGTGCCGCAATTTTGCTGAAAAATATGACATCGTGAACTATTACGACGTAGGAAACGTGGGAATCGAGCACGCTCTGCTTCCCGAAAAAGGACTTGTTGTTCCGTCCGACTGTGTTATCGGCGCGGACAGCCACACCTGTACATACGGCGCTCTCGGCGCATTCTCTACCGGCGTAGGTTCCACTGATATGGCTGCCGGAATGGCTACGGGCGAGGCTTGGTTCAAGGTTCCCTCTGCGATAAAGTTCAACCTGACCGGAAAGCTCGGCAAATGGGTATCCGGCAAGGACGTTATCCTTCACATAATCGGAATGATAGGCGTTGACGGCGCGCTGTACCAGTCAATGGAATTCACGGGCGAGGGTCTGAAGAACCTCTCTATGGACGACCGTCTGTGCATGGCAAACATGGCTATTGAGGCGGGCGCAAAGAACGGAATTTTCGAGGTTGACGAGATTACGCTCGACTATGTAAAGGGCAGAACTGACCGCAAGTTTGAGGTCATGA
>CALBGD010000380.1 GCA_937893735.1 uncultured Clostridia bacterium
ATATTGTCCTGCATTTTTTTCAACCTCCGTTGTCGCGGGAGCGCGAAAAATTTCAACCGCCGATCGAGCCGAAAGCGGCTAATTTTCAACTTCCAAACTGGAAAAAGTTTTGCGAGATTTTCAAAATCGCTGTAAAGCGTGATTCCATGCGGCTTTAGCGCGTTATCTATGTACACACTGCCCCCCTGTTAGCTAGGGGGGCTTGCGCGGAATTTTTCCACTTTCCGAATTTTGAAAAGCAGAAAAATTCCACAGAAATTATTTTGAGCCCGGAAAGATTTCAACCGTTCCTTGCTCGTTTTCTGGCGATGTTCGCAGCCTTGTTCCGCTTGACCGCCGCCCGGTAAGCCCTCTGACGTTCGTGCTTGTGAATCAGCTCATACTCCATTGTTGTTGGAGCTCGTCCTTTACCCATCCGTTTCACCTCCTTTGATGAATGGCAGCTGAATAACATCAGCTTCCGAAGGCGCATACTCCAGGGAGCTGCGCGTAAAATACAACACCTGAATAGGTTCGAGCCGCAGGACCATGTTATCATATGCGGAATAGATAATGCTCCGCAGCTCCGGATCGCTCATGCTGCCGATATCGGAGAACGCGACAACCGATTTTTTCGGGTACCCGCAGAAGCTCCACTCGTAGCAGTTCGGCGTTGATACCGTGATGTTCGGGATCATGGAAATTCCGTGTACTGAGTAGTAAGCGGAAAGCCAGTGATTACGGTATTTATTGAAGATCTGGAGAGCTGCAGGAAAATCGTAATACAGACTAAAATCCGTGCCTATGACGTAATCAGCGCGCTTGAACAGCTCTATGTATCTGTTCGGGTAGTCCCAGCAGCCATTAAACTTATAGTCCGAAATGTAGAAGTGAATTCCACCTGTCCCGTTGGCTTGAGGTCGCTTCGCTCCGGGTTTCATCGTCCGGCGGGCTGTATCGAAATCTACCCAGTGATCGCAGCGTACCCGCTCCGTTATGGGGAAGATCTCGGGGAATCCGTACTCGTTTTCAGCTTTGAACGCTGCTATGTTGTGGTTGAGCAGTCCGCGCATTTTTTTACCTCCTGACCGCAGAAAATCCGTGCTAAAAATTCTTTTTTGCCTATTGCTAGCGCAATTCCTTGACAGACCATGAAAAAGGGTGTAAGGTGGCTTCGCCGACGCAGGATAGATCAAGATTAAAATATATCCCTCCGTCGGGCTGTCGATTATACACCCTTTTTCATGGTCTGTCAAGGACCGCAAAAAACAATTTTCTTAACGCAGGAACACACGCCGAAAATGGTGACGTTCTTCTTTTCGACTCGCCGAAAAGAAGCAAAAGGCGAGCCTCCGAGGATAGATGGCGGTGCTCTGCAGAAATAAAAAAAGAGCACAAGGGCATACAAGCGGGATCTGTGATCCTTTTTGTATGCCCTTGTGCCCTTTGAAAACTGTTAATCAGGGTGTCACTGGTTCAAGTCCAGTCGGGGGAGCCAGATTTCTGAAAGCGCATTGCAATGCCGTTTGTGGTATGCAAGGCGCTTTCGCTGTATCTGGGCATTTATCAAAAAGGTGTCAGTGGTCGA
>CALBGD010000381.1 GCA_937893735.1 uncultured Clostridia bacterium
TGTCGGTGCCGCTGATGTTCGCGAAGATGTTTATCTTCCTGCCGTCAAGGGTCACGTTCTCCTTGCCTTTCAGCTCCTGAAGAAGACGCTTCTTCTCCTCGTCGGCTTCGCGTTTCTTGGAATATTTCGCGATAGTTTCTTCGTCCGGGTCGAGAAATATCTCGCCGGTGTAGCCGTCCACAACTGCGGTCTGACCGTCCGTGATGGAGGAAAGGAACTCGTCGCCTGCGCCTATTACGGCGGGGATATTCATGTTGCGGGCGAGTATCGCAGTGTGGGAGTTGCTGGAGCCTTTCGCGGTGACGAACGCCAGAACCTTGTCCTTGTCGAGCGCCACGGTCTCGCTGGGGGCTAGATCCTCGGCGCAGACTATCATCTTGTCCCCAACGGAAGCCCCGTCAGCCGCCGCCCCGGTGAGGTTCGCAATGAGCCGATTGGAGATGTCCCGCACGTCTGCGGAGCGCGCCTGCATATACGGGTCCTCCATGGAGGCGAACATTTCTGAGAAGTTGTCTGCGGTGACTGCAACGGCGTACTCCGCGTTGACCGACTGGGTCTCGATTATGCTGCGTATGGAGTCGTTGTAGTCCTCGTCGTCCAGCATCATCATGTGTATCTCGAAGATCTGGGCGTTGGTCTCGCCGACCTCTTTAAGCGCCTTGTCGTATATCGCCTGAAGCTGTTCCGCAGATTTCTGCTTTGCCTGCTCCACACGCCTGAGTTCTGCGGCGGAGTCTGTGATATGAGTGCGGGTGACTGAAACGTCCCGCTTTCTGAATACGGATATCTTACCGATAGCTACGGCGCTGTAAACGCCCTTTCCGGAAAACTTCTTCATAGTTACCCCCACTTCCTGTCACGGAGAATTACTCTCCGAATCCGCTTTCGAACAGCTCTACTGCCTTGTCGAGAGCCGCCTGCTCGTTCTCGCCGTCAGCGGTGATCTCCACCTGGGTGCCGCACTTGATTCCAGCCGCCATTATCTGCATTACTGCGGAAGCCTTCGCGGTCTTTTCAGCGGTCTTGAGGGTCACGGTGCAGCCTGCGAACTTCTTCATCTCAGCCGCGAGGATACCTGCCGGGCGCATATGGAGTCCCTGTGCGTTCTTTACTGTTACTGTCTTTGTTACCATGATGATACTCTCCTTTAAAAATAGATTTTTGGTTTTCCCGGGGACTTTTGTCCCCGGGGTTTTATTTCTCTTTCTTTGTTCTATCGTAATTGATCACTTCACGGGCTGCGTTTTTTTCTTCTTCAGGAGCGCCAGCATGAACATTCCTGCGATGGAGCCTGCCGCCAGAGCCACGAGATACATCAGCCAGTTGCCTACCACTGCGAATACGAAGATACCTCCGTGGGGAGCCATCAGCGTGCAGTTGAACGCCATGGAAAGTCCGCCGGCGAGACCTGCGCCCACCATGCAGGCGGGGATAACTCTCAGCGGGTCAGCAGCCGCGTAGGGGATAGCGCCCTCGGTGATGAAGCTCAGACCCATGATGTAGTTCACGGGGCCGCTCTTGCGCTCCTCTTCCGTCCAGCGGTTCTTGAAGAACGTTGTGGACAGCGCGATGGAGATGGGGGGAACCATTCCGCCTATCATTACCGCCGCCATGATGTCGTAGTTTCCGGAAGCGATAGCCGCCGTGCCGAATACATAAGCCGCCTTGTTGAACGGACCGCCCATGTCAATGGACATCATCGCGCCGAGGACAACTCCGAGAATAACCTTGCTGCTTTCGCCCATGTTGGAAAGGAAGTCGGAGATGGCGGTGTTTATCATGCCCATGAACGGATTTATCGCGCACATCACTACCGCGATAATTCCGAGACCGGCAAGCGGGTAGATGAGCACCGGCTTTATTCCGTTGAGGGCTTTCGGCATATGGTCGCAGAGCTTCTCAATGCCGAGCATTATGAAGCCGCCCGCGAAGCCCGCCAGCAGCGCGCCGAGGAATCCGGAGGGGATAGCGTCCACGCCCGCGATATTCGTGAATGTGGAGCCGGTGGTAGCAAGGTAGCCTCCCACCAGACCTACA
This sequence comes from uncultured Clostridia bacterium, assembly GCA_937893735.1. Lineage (GTDB taxonomy): Bacteria > Bacillota > Clostridia > Oscillospirales > Ruminococcaceae > CAG-115. Next base: position 2,038 of record CALBGD010000381.1, read on the forward strand.
AGGAAGCCGGGGCGGTCAGCGATACTCTTGCCGATATATCCGGCGAGCACCGGAATCATGAAGTTGAACGCGAAGCCGCCTATCGTCTTGAAGAAAGCCGCCGCCGCTGTAAAGGTGCCGAAGCTGTCGTCCTGCGGAGCGCCTGCGATGGTGTCTATCAGGAACGCCAGCGCGATAAAGATACCGCCTGCAACGGTGAACGGAAGCATGTTCGAAACACCGTTCATCAGGTGCTTGTACAGCTTTCTGCCGAAGCTCTCGTTTGCCGCTGAGGAAGAAGCGGAGCTGCTTCCGCCCTCGTGATGGTAAACCGGGGCGTCGCCCTTTTCAATGCGCTGGATCAGCTCGTCCGGTATCTTGATTCCGTCTGAGACCTTGGTCGCGATCACCTTTTTGCCGTTGAAGCGCGCCATCTCTACGGTTTTGTCAGCCGCAACGATGATTCCGTCGCACTTCTCAATTTCCTCTGCCGTGAGGATATTCTTTGCGCCGCCGGAGCCGTTGGTCTCGACCTTGATGGAGATACCCAGCCGCTTTCCCGCCTTTTCCAGAGCCTCCGCCGCCATGTAGGTGTGGGCTATTCCGGTGGGGCAGGCGGTGACTGCGAGCACCTTGTAGCCGGATTCCGCGGGCTTTTCCGCCTTGGGCTCGTCCGGGTACTTCTCGGTCTCTGCCGCGTCTATTGCCGCGAGGAATTCGTCCGCGTCCTTTGCCGCAAGCAGATTCGCCCGGAAATCCTCGTCCATCAGCAGGGTCATCAGCCTTGAAAGCACCTCGAGGTGAACGTCCCCGTTATTCGGAGCGGCTATCATGAACAGCAGGTTTGAGGGCTCGTCGTCCATCGCCTGATAATCAACGCCCTGCGGCACCGTCATTGCCGCAAGTGAGGGAGCCTTTACCGCTTCGCTCTTTGCGTGGGGTATCGCGATGCCCTCGCCGACTGCGGTGGAGCTCATTTCCTCGCGGGCGAGAATGCCTTTCTTGTAGGCTTCTCTGTCCGCTATCTTGCCGCCCTTTACCTGGAGGTCGATAAGCATATCTATTGCTTCGGATTTATTCTGTGGTGCGCCGCCAAGGAGAATGCTTTCCTTGCTCAGCAGGTCAACTATTCTCATATTATCCTCC
>CALBGD010000382.1 GCA_937893735.1 uncultured Clostridia bacterium
AAACGAAGAAAAATTCCGTGTTACTGTCGCTGAGTTCCCTGCGGAATTTGGCTTCGTCAAACGATGTGGCGAGATAGTTCTTCATATCCTCAGCAGTGTTCATCGGGGCGAATGTTTCATAAAACGTGTTAATCGACAGCTCGCGGAGTTCGTGCAGATCGTCCATTGTGCAGAGTCTTATTGATGTGTTCATTTTATTCTTCTCCTTTAAAGCAAAACAGCCAGAGATGAGCAACTTGACTGTCGGAGGTACCACCCATCTCATAATCATATCGCACAAAATAAAGTTTGTCAATATATGCAGGACAGTTACCAATTGTGTATCTTGCCGGCTTTACCGTGGCTGAATCGAATTTGCAAAATTGCACCTTTACTGAATTGTTTCAGCATCTGCCATTTGGCGTTCTTTCATCTTCCGCCAGCTTAAAAAGCCGTATAAGTCGTTGACAAGGAAAGCCGCAAAGCAGACAACGACAGAGATATAGTGCGCGTCAGAAATACTTGCCAAAGTCCATAAAATGATCAGAACAATATCATTTGCGGCATACCCCAATGCATAGAATGGGCTTCGCCTGAAGGTAAGGTAAACTGCTACAAAGCTGGTCGTGACAGAAATCGTGCTAGGAACGATGTTAGCCGTATTAAAGGCATTCAAAATAAAATAGAATATTATTGTTATAACTATTGCCAAAATCCACATAAAGAATATTTCTTTCTTTTTCAGGCTGTTGACCTGTACCTCTGACTTGTTCCCGTTGTGCGGATTTCTGAGCCATGAAATAAGGGCGAATACAGCCATGGGCATAGTCATTCCAAGATAAGTGAGCATTTCGCCGTAATAAGAGAACGTAAGCGAAATGATCCCGTACAGCAGACTGAAGATCACCATAAGAAACTGTCCGAAAGGATTTCCTTTTGCATTAAAGATGCTGACTACGCTTTTCGGATTCGTGGCGCTGCTGTTCATGAATTTCAGAATAGGCGCAGATATGGGAATAAGCCTTGTAAAGGGCATTCTCATCAGCTTTGTCAGCGTTATGGTGTTCTTCCCGGCGCTTCTGCTCTGCGGAAATAAACTCATCGAAAAGACAAGGAACGCCGCAAAATCCGCATACGCCAAACCGCGGGAATTCGACTGGCGCTCGACAAAGGCGTGAAATTCGGCAGACCTGAAACAACGCTCCCCGACAATTACGCCGAGGTGATTGCCCTGTGGCAGTCCAACAAAATAACAGCCGTGGAGGCGATGAAACGCCTTGGCATGAAGAAAACCACATTCTACAAACTGGCTCACAGGCTGACGAACAAATGATTATCAGCGGTGCGAGCCGCTTTTATATAGATCAACCGGTGCTTCGTATGTGGAGCACCGGTTTTTTGTTATTTTAATCTGTAATAGCAGATATTCTTTCCGCTTCCCTCACGTTTCAGTTCGCCACTATCGACCATTTTGCGGAGTGCGCTCTCAATTGCGCTCAGACTTAACGAGGGACACAATTCCCGGATATCCTGCTTGGTAAACCTGCCTATCTTGCTCTGTGAAGCCATTCTGACGGTTTCCAGAGCCGTGCGTTTTATCTCAACCAGAGCGAACCGGTCCTCAAAATCCTTGTACGCCGCAAGAACAGTCCCGAGGATATATTTGATGAATGGAACAGCGTCCTCGGTCCCCTCATGCCAGCCCGTCTGGGATTCCCTGAGTGCGCTGTAATACAGATCCTTGTTTTTTGCTATTTTCGCTTCAAGTGAAATGTACCTGCCGACATAGAATCCACACCTGTACAGCAGCAACAAAGTCAGCAGACGGCTCATTCTTCCGTTGCCGTCATTGAACGGGTGAATGCACAGAAAATCGTGTATGAACACCGGAATTGCGATAAGCGGTTCCAGTTCCATATTACCGATGACCTTGTTGAATTCCTCGCATATCCTGTCCAGCGCTTCCGGGGTTTCATAGGGCTCAAGCGGAGTAAAAAGAATTTCGGTGTGCCCGTCGGGATATGTTGCGGTAATGTAGTTCTGAACGTTTTTCGTTCTTCCTGCCATTGGGTTATTCATGTGGCTGTACATAATTTTGTGCAGCTGGAGAATGTAATTCTGCGTCACCGGAATTGCATCAAAGCTCTCGTGGATTATATTGAGTGCGTCACGGTAGCCGGCTATTTCCTGCTCGTCACGATTGTGGGGAGTGGTCTTTTCCTCTACAAGCTGCCTAATTCTCGTGCTTGTCGTGACTATTCCCTCGATGGCATTGGAAGCCTCGGTGCTCTGGATTTTTGCTATCTCTACCAGCTTTTCAAGCTCCTGCGGGCGCTGTTTCAGATACAGTTCCTGCTTTCCGGCTTCCTTATATATCGCAGCGATAAGACTCAGCAGTTCGGAGTCCCATTTCTGATTCCTTATCTGGGAGTAATTGAATTCTCGCATGACCTTACCTCCTTTGCTTTCCCTTATATTATAGCAGAAAATAAGGGAAAAGTCAATAGGCTAAGGGAATATTCCCTTTATAGTGTTATCAAAATAAGGGAATATATTCATTATCGCTTTTATTCCTTGCCGCTCTCTTCGCTTTTCCTGATGTACTCATTCAGTGCGGCCTCTGTTATCTTCCATCGCTTCCCTGTGCGGAATGCTTTAATCTTCTTCTCCGTTACCAGCTTGTATGCCTGGTTTCTTCCTATACGGAGCCTGTCTTGTAATTCGTTTATTGTCAGGACTTTTTCGTCCACGGCTTTCGCCTCCTCGCCAAAATGTATTTACAAAAATGTTTGCGCCGGCGACAGAAAATAAGATTATATAATTCACAAACAGTTTAGTAAATATCATAAAGGAAATACACTAATGTATTAATATTATATGCTATTGGTAACTAGGGTAAATAGCGTTGTAATGGGATTTATCGGTATTATTCTGAATATAAAAACCGTAATAAACATACGCAACTATAACTATTAGGAGGAAAAGCTATGAACTATTCAATTCACACCATCGGATTAAGAAAGACTTTCAAAAACCACATCGAATATCACCGGGCTGAAAAAGAACTATTCAGCAAAGCCAGGGGCAGGTTTGGCGTAGAAACTAA
>CALBGD010000383.1 GCA_937893735.1 uncultured Clostridia bacterium
CCGCCGCTGAAATATGTTTATGAAATGGCGGATTCCAAATACATCGGCACCGGAGAACTGCTCGGCACAAGACCTGACGCCAAGCTGTACATGATGAAAGACGGAAATATTCTTTCCGTGTTCCCGTGTGATATCGAGCCGTATTCTGATTCAGAAGAAATGCTCGCAAAATATTCAAGGGACATGATATTTGAAGCGTGCTGTTTTCTGAAATCCGATGATTAAGTAATATCCCCTGGTACTGCCGGGGGATATTTGCGTTCATCGAAAACCTAACCTGAAATCTCTGTATACCGCTTGATATTTGCGCCCGTTTGTGCTATACTGAAAGCATACCCGCACAGGGAATAATAACGGAGGTGCCGGAAATGGACATTAAGGCTAAAATCGACGAGATAGTTAACAAGGTAAAGAGCGAACCGGATATCGCAAAGAAATTCCAGAGCGACCCTGTCAAGACCGTTGAGGGGATACTCGGCGTTGACCTGCCGGACGATGTGATAAATCAGATAGTTGACGGCGTAAAGGCAAAGGTGAACATCAACGAATTAAAGGACAAGCTCGGCGGTCTGGGCGGATTTTTCAAGAAGTGATGTCCTGACGGCGCTTTTCCACACAACGCGGAAAGCGCCGCCTTTTTATAAAAATATAGGAGCGCAAAATGAATAGAATACTCGACTGGGATAAATACATAGAAACATCGGCAAGGGCTGTGTCCGAGGGACTTGTCCTGCTGAAAAACGATGGAGCACTCCCGCTGAAAAAGGGCGGCACAGCGGCTGTTTTTGGAAGGATTCAGCTCCACTACTACAAGAGCGGCACCGGAAGCGGCGGAATGGTCAATGTTTCACGCGTTGTCGGAATAACTGACGGACTTATCGAGGCAGGCTATAAGGTAGACGAGGAGCTGCTGAAAACCTATCAGGACTGGGACGAAAAGAATCCCTTCAACCCCGGCGAGGGCTGGGGAAGCGAGCCGTGGGCTCAGGTGGAAATGCCGCTTACCAATGAGATAGTCGGCAGAGCCGCCGCAAAGACCGACACCGCAATAATCGTTATCGGCAGGACGGCCGGAGAGGAAATGGACAACCGCATTGAAAAGGGAGCATTCCTGCTGTCAGACGCCGAAGAGGATATGATGAAGCGCGTTACTTTCGCGTTTAAAAAGACCATTGTGCTGCTTAACACCGCCGGACTTATCGATATGGGATTCATGGATAAATACTCCCCATCAGCGGTGATGTATGTATGGCAGGGCGGAATGGTCGGCGGCACCGGCACGGCGGCAGTGCTGACCGGAGCGGTCTCCCCGAGCGGAAAGCTCCCGGACACCATTGCATACAGCGTTTCCGACTACCCCTCTGACAGTAATTTCGGCAGCGGCGACCGCGACTGCTACGCCGAGGATATTTATGTCGGCTACCGTTATTTCGAGACATTCGCAAAGGATAAGGTGCGCTATCCGTTCGGATTCGGACTTTCCTACACCACCTTTGAGATAACTTCCGCGGAGTTCACCGCAGACAGAAAGAACGTTACCGCCGATATCACGGTAAAGAACACCGGAAGCGTCCCCGGAAAGGAAGTCGTTCAGGTGTATTTCTCCGCGCCGCAGGGGAAGCTCGGCAAGCCCGCAAGGGAGCTGTGCGGCTTCGCCAAGACCGGAATTCTCCAGCCGGGAGAAACTGAAAAACTCACCGTAACTATCCCGGTGGAGAGCCTTGCCTCCTATGATGATTCGGGAGTTACCGGGCACAGATACTGCTGGCTGCTTGAAGCCGGAGAGTATCGCTTCTATGTCGGCACGGACGTGCGCTCCGCCGCAGAGAAATTCGCTGCGGAGCTTCCGGAAACTGTCGTAAAGCAGTGCCGCAGCGCCCTTGCGCCCGTTACGGAGTTCCGGAGAATGAAGAACGACGGCGGAAAGCTTGTGTACGAGGACGTTCCGCTGACAAACGACCCCGACCCGCATTCCCATGCGAAGCTCCCGGAAGAACTTCCGCAGACCGGCGACCGCGGAATAAAGCTTGCCGATGTTTACAGCGGAAAGAACACCCTTGAGGAGTTCACCGCGCAGCTTTCCGACTACGACCTGTCCTGCATAATACGCGGCGAGGGCATGGGCTCCCCGAAGGTGACTGCGGGAACTGCCGCTGCTTTCGGCGGAGTTTCAGATGAGCTGAAAGCCATGGGAGTGCCCTGCGGCTGCTGCTCCGACGGCCCCTCCGGAATGCGTCTGGACTGCGGCACAAAGGCGTTCAGCCTGCCCAACGGGACTCTGCTTGCTTCCACGTTCAACCGTGAGCTTATGACCGAGCTGTTCAGCTATATGGGGCTTGAAATGCACGCGAATCAGGTAGACTGCCTGCTCGGCCCCGGAATGAATATCCACCGCCACCCGCTTAACGGCAGGAACTTCGAGTACTTCTCCGAGGACCCGCTGCTCACCGGCGAGATAGCCGCTGCGGAGCTCCGGGGAATGCATACCGCCGGAGTTACAGGGACCATCAAGCACTTCTGCGGAAACAACCGCGAGACCCGCCGCCACACGCTGGACAGCGTTATCTCAGAGAGGGCGCTGCGGGAGATATACCTGCGCGGCTTCAAAATCGCCGTGGACGAGGGCGGCGCGGATTCCATCATGACCACTTACGGCGTGGTAAACGGTGTGTGGACGGGCGCAAACTACGACCTGAACACCCTGATACTCCGCGAGGACTGGGGCTACACCGGCTTCACAATGACCGACTGGTGGGCTAATCTTAACCGCCGTGGGCAGGCTCCGGACAAGAACGATTTTGCGGCGATGGCAATGGCGCAGAACGACGTCTACATGGTAACAGCGGACGGAGCGCACAACCCGGACAATGTGCTCGACAGCCTGAAAAACGGCGAGCTTACCCGCGGCGAGCTCCAGCGCAATGCAATGAATATTCTGCGCTTCCTGCTTAAAACCCACGCATTAAAGAGAATGATGGGCTGCGACGATGTGACCGAGATAATCAACCGTCCGGCAGATGTCAGCGATATCGACAGCACCAACGTTGTATTCTACGATATAGACAGGGAGCTGACCCTCGACCTGAGCGGCGTCCCGACCGACAAGGGGAGCAGCCATGTATTCGGGCTTAACATCACCCATGCGGGAGTTTACAGGGTGACGATAACCGCCTCCTGCGAGCTTTCGGAGCTTGCGCAGACTTCCGTTTCGCTGTTTGCTCTGGGAAGTGCGAGCGGCACCTACACGTTCAACGGTACCAACGGAAAGCTGGTCTCCCAGACGAGAAACGGAACATTCCTGTCGCACTTTATGTCTATCCGCCTGTATTTCGGCGGCAGCGGACTTAAGCTCCACAGCATTAAATTTGAATATGTCAACGAAAAACCGGAGGACTGAAAACATGGTAAAACCGATAGTCAAGGATAAATTCCTGCTGAGCCAGAAATCCGCTCCTGCGGACAGGAACGACCTCCAGACCGCGCAGGACATGGTGGAAACGATAGCCGCGCATTCTCAGGAGTGCGTAGGCATGGCGGCAAACATGATAGGCGTGCTCAAGCGCATAATCGTGTTCGAGGAGAACAGCAAATATATAGTAATGCTGAATCCGGAGCTTACATGGCACAGCGAGGAGACCTACGAGATAAAGGAGGGCTGTCTCTGCCACGAAGGCGCGCAGGACGTTACCCGCTATGCCGCGATAGAGGTGGAATTTCTCGACCTGCGCATGAAGAAGTGCAAAAAGAAATACGATGGAATAACCGCCGAGATAATCCAGCATGAGCTTGACCATCTCGAGGGCATTCTGATATGACGGAATTCACGCTCGGTGGATTCTCCTGCCGGGCTGAGCGGCTCGGCGGGGGAGCCCCGGCGCTTGTCGTGCTGTTCAGCGGCTTCGACCGGGAGCTTTTCGGGAACGTCTGCGGGCTTCTCGCGGAGCAGGGGCATTCCCTCGTCCTCGCGGAATTTGGCGGGATAGACTGGGACAGGGACTATTCCCCGTGGGAAGCGGACGGCTCCGGTGGGCGGCATTTCAGCGGCGGGG
>CALBGD010000384.1 GCA_937893735.1 uncultured Clostridia bacterium
CTACGTCGCCAAGGCGTTTGGTAAGCTCCGCCTCGATAAACATATGGATATCCTCTGCGGTCATGTCGAACTGTAACTTTCCGCTTTCAAGGTCTGCAAGGATTTCTTTCAGACCTCCGATGATCTCAAGGCTGTCGCTCATGCTTATTATGCCCTGTTCTCCGAGCATGGTCGCGTGAGCAATGCTGCCCTGTATATCCTGCCTGAACATTCTTCCGTCAAAAGCGATAGAAGAATTGAATGCGTTTACTCTGCTGTCAACGCCCTGTGAAGAACGTCCCGCCCACATCATTTCTGCCATAAAACTACCTCTTTGCTACTCAAAATAGATAATAGATAAGAGCGGAAAGGGTGAGCTTCCCGCTCTTAAAAAATCAGCCGTAAAAATTACTTCTTATTTCTCTCAGCGTCCAGCAGAGCCTTTACATGGATTGGCAGACCAAACAGGTTGATGAATCCGTTAGCGTCCTTCTGGTCGTAAACATCGTCCTCATCAAAGGAAGCGAAATCCTTGCTGTAAAGAGTGTACGGAGATGTAACGCCGGCATTGATGATGTTGCCCTTGTAGAGCTTCAGCTTAACATCGCCGGTAACGGTCTCCTGAGTCTTGTTTACGAATGCGTCCATAGCCTCACGCAGGGGAGTGTACCACTGACCGTTGTATACGATATCAGCGTACTTCTGAGCCAGACCAGCCTTGTAGTGCTGAGTTTCCTTGTCGAGGCAGATAGTCTCGAGCACCTCATGCGCGTGATAGAGGATAGTTCCGCCGGGAGTCTCGTATACGCCTCTGGACTTCATGCCGACAAGTCTATTCTCAACAACATCGTACAGACCGATACCATTGGAACCGCCAAGCTTGTTCAGAGCCTTGATGAGCTTTACACCGTCCATCTTCTCGCCGTTGAGAGCGGTCGGGATACCCTTTTCAAAGTGGATAGTAACATATGTAGGCTTGTCAGGAGCCTGCTCAGGAGAAACGCCGAGCTCAAGGAAGCCGGGCTTGTTGTACTGCGGCTCGTTAGCGGGATCCTCAAGGTCAAGACCCTCGTGGGAAAGGTGCCACAGGTTCATATCCTTGGAATAGTTGGTCTCACGGGTGATCTTTATCGGAACATTGTGAGCTTCTGCGTACTCGATCTCCTGCTCACGGGACTTGATGTCCCAGATTCTCCACGGAGCAATGATCTGCATTTCAGGAGCAAGAGCCTTGATTGTCAGCTCGAAACGAACCTGGTCGTTGCCCTTGCCGGTGCAGCCGTGGCAGATAGCGTCAGCGCCTTCCTTGCGTGCGATCTCAACGATACGCTTAGCGATAGGAGGACGTGCAAAGGAAGTACCCAGCAGATAGCCCTCGTACTTTGCGCCAGCCTTGAGGGTCGGGAAGATAAAGTCGTTAACGAACTCGTCCTGAATATCCTCGATGTAAAGCTTGGAAGCGCCTGTCTTCTTTGCTCTCTCCTCAAGACCAACTATCTCGGAATCCTGACCAACGTTACCAGCAACGCAGATAACCTCGCAGCCGGGGTAGTTTTCGTGAAGCCACGGGATAATAATAGATGTATCGAGACCGCCGGAGTATGCCAGAACGATCTTT
>CALBGD010000385.1 GCA_937893735.1 uncultured Clostridia bacterium
CACCGCAGTGCTCACCGGGGATATCAGCCGATAGAATTCTATAAGAAAATCATACAAATACCCGGAAGCGCGCATATTCCCGTAAATGCTGTCTGCGCGTATAGCGTCGTGCATTTTCCGGAAGATGTGCTCCAGCGTGCGCGTGTCGCTTAGCTGATAGACCTGCGGCTTTTCCAGCCCGAATTTTCGCAGGATATCGTCCACTGCCGAGCCTGCCGGCACCACCCAGTGTATGTCCCAGATATCGCCGTCTGCGTAGTATTCATGCGGCCAGCACGCCGGCAGGAATATCGCAGAGCCGGGCGGCACCGGACGCTTTTTTCCGTCAACGATGAGCGTGCCGCTCCCCTTGGTGGAGTAGAGTATCTGCGGGAAGCTGTAACCCTCCTGCCGTATCATGTGGTCCTGACAGCGCTGGAGCCCCATGTTTTCCAGATACAGGGGAAGCTCCTTTTCCTCGCGGAGAATGGGGTAATCGCTGAATATCAAAAAATCACCCTCCGTATTCATATCGTTATAAAATAATAATATCATCTATTGACTTGTTTGTCAATATGCTGTACAATAAAATCAACATCAGCAATCCGGAAAAGGAGCATTTAATATGGATATTTCAAAGATTTCCGCACCCGGCTCGCAGAAAAGCCGCATGATATACCACGAGGACCCGCAGGCGCTTCATGTAGGAACGCTCCCGAAGCACTGCTATTTTATCCCGTTCGGGGAGGGGCAGGACCCGTTTGTGGGCCGCGAAAGCTCCGGGCGGTTCGAGCTGCTGAATGGCGACTGGGATTTCCGCTATTATAATAGTATCATAGATTTGGAGGACGATTTCGCCGCGCTCCCCGGGAAGAAACTCCCGGTGCCGTCAAACTGGCAGCTCCACGGCTATGACCGGGCGCAGTACACGAATATCTGTTACCCGATTCCCTTTGACCCGCCATATGTCCCGGACGATATCCCGGTCGGTGTTTACGGCAGGGATTACAGCTATATTCCCGACGGAATGCGCCGCATTCTCACGTTTGAGGGCGTAGACAGCTGCCTGTATCTGTACGTTAACGGTGAACTCGTGGGATATTCGCAGGTGTCGCACAGCGTGAGCGAATTCGACGTAACTCCGCTTCTGCATGAGGGCACTAACCGCATTACCGCCGCAGTGCTGAAGTGGTGCGACGGAACTTATCTGGAGGATCAGGACAAGATAAGGCTGTCCGGAATATTCCGCGACGTTTATATGCTTTCCCGCCCGGAAAAGCGGCTGGAGAACTACACGATACGCACGGAGCTTTCAGAGAACATGACCCGAGCCAAGCTGTTTTTCACGCCGCAGGGAGCCGGTGTTTCCGCCGTGCTTACAGCCCCGGACGGCAGGAAGTGCGCAGAATTCACCGCAGAGGACGGCAAAACCGTTTCTGTGGAGATAGAAGCTCCCCGGCTGTGGTCGGCCGAGCTTCCTGAGCTGTACTCGCTAATTATAACGGCGTGCGGCGAAAAGATAGGCGAGCGTGTTGGATTCCGCAGGATAAGCGCGGAAAACGGCGTGTTCAGAATCAACGGCAGACCCGTGAAATTCAAGGGTGTGAACCGTCATGACAGCTACCCGGACACCGGATATTACGCCCCTCTTGAAAAGAAGAGGAACGACCTCGTTCAGATGAAGCGCCACAACATAAACGCAGTCAGGACTTCACACTACCCGAATGCACCGCAGTTCTACCAGCTCTGCGACGAGCTGGGCTTGTACGTTATAGACGAAGCGGACGTTGAGACCCACGGCTGCGTGGAGGTCTACAACGACTACAAGTGGTCTAATGGCTATTCCGGGATCGCACTGCTTGCCTCTGACGAGCGTTTTAGGGCGGAATCCCTTGTGAAGCGCGATATAAACCGCCCCTGCGTGGTGTTCTGGTCTCTCGGAAACGAAAGCGGCTGGGGCACAAATTTCCGCGCCGCCGGGGAGCTGGTCAAGAGCCTTGACGATACGCGCCTGCTCCATTATGAGAGCGTTTACCGTCTGGACGACACCCCGGACGATATCCTCGACCTTGTTTCGAGAATGTACCCCTCCGCTAAGGAAATGTACGATATCATAGCCGACGAAAAGGAAACGCGCCCGTTCGTGCTGTGCGAGTACTGTCACGCGATGGGCAACGGCCCCGGCGACCTCGAGGACTACCACGAAACGTTTTACTCAAACGAGCGCTTCTGCGGCGGCTTCGTCTGGGAGTGGTGCGACCACACCGTGCCGCTCGGAATATCTCCGGACGGAAAGCCTAAGTACGGATATGGCGGGGATTTCGGCGAGAAGCACAACGACGGCAATTTCTGCATGGACGGTCTAAACTACCCGGACAGAACTCCGCACACCGGGCTTCTGGAGCTGAAGCAGGTCTACCGCCCGGTTCGCGTAAAGAGCGGCGCACAGCCCGGGAGCTTCATTTTCAGCAGTACGCTTGAATTCGCGGACGCGGGAGAGCTCCTTGACTGCCGCTGGGAGATAACGCGAAACGGCGGCATTGTTTCAGCGGGGAAAGTTGAATTTTCCGTTCCGCCCATGGGAAGCGCTGATGTGAATATCCCGGAAGCCGCAGAAGCTGACGGCGAGAGCTACATCAGGTTTATTTTTACGTCAAAGAGGGATACGGCGTTCTGCGAAAAGAACTTCGAGGTCTGCTTTGATCAGGTGAAGCTGTCCAGAGGGGCGTTTTCGGCTCCGGCGGTGAGCGCTCCCGTTTCAGTCAGCGAAGAGCCGCTCCTTGTGGAAATAACCGCCGGGGACGTGGAATACCGCTTCAACAAGCGGCTGTCGGCGTTCGATTCCATAAGGCTTGGCGGCAGGGAGCTCCTTGAAAAGCCGGTGCAGTTCAATTTCTTCCGCGCGCCCACAGACAATGACGTCATGAAAAACGACTGGTATCGCGCACATCTGAATGATTTCACGGTGAGGAACTACGGCTTTGACGTGACCTCCGGCGCGGATTTCGCGGAGATAACCCTCCGGCAGTCCTTCGGCTGGAGCATAGACAAGCCGTTTGCGCGAATGAACGTCCGTTACAGGATAAGCGGAAGCGGACTTGACATAAGCTGTGACGCTGATATTTCCGACAAGGTGGAGTTCCTGCCGCGCTTCGGTATCAGGCTGTTCCTGCCGCGCAGCTTTTCAAATGTGGAGTATTTCGGCTACGGGCCGTATGAGAGCTACATCGACAAGCACCATCTTGATTATGTCGGCAGATTCAATGCAGACATCTCGGAAATGCACGAGGATTACATCAGACCTCAGGAGAATTCCTCGCACTGCGGCTGTAAATATATGAATATCTCGGACGGTGAAAGCTCCGTCAGATTCACCTGCGGCGGCGATTTTTCGTTCAATGCCTCCGAGTACACTCAGGAGGAACTGGCAGGGAAGCGCCATAATTTCGAGCTTGAGAAATGCGGGAGCAGCGTTGTCTGCATCGACAGCATGATGGCGGGAGTAGGCTCCAATTCCTGCGGACCAGCGCTTGCGGAGAAGTACCGTCTGCCTCTGCCGAAGCTAAGCGCAGAGTATCATATTGAATTCAGAAAGGGATAAGCACATGATAAACTATTCAAACCGCATGCTGTTCTGCGATGGCTGGGATTTCTACAAGGCGCCGTTCGGCTCTGAGTACTCCGACGGCTTTGATTTCAAGCCGGTAGATCTGCCGCACGACTGGCTGATATACGACACCAACAGCCTGTACGAGACCTCCACCGGCTGGTACAGGAAGAATTTCACTTATGAAAAGAAACCGGGCGTCCGCACATATATCCGCTTTGACGGAGTTTACATGGACAGCCGCGTTTATGTGAACGGAGCCCAGGCAGGGGAGTGGAAGTACGGCTATTCCGCGTTCCAGTTCGACATAACCGATCTTATCCGCGAGGGAGAGAACACGATAACCGTCCGGGTTGACCATCATTCGCCGAATTCCCGGTGGTACTCCGGCGCGGGAATATTCCGCAGGGTATGGCTGTGCGAATCCCCCGAGATACGCTTCGGAAACGACGGAATATACGTTTCCACCTCCGAAAACGGTGGGGTCTGGACAGCTGAGATAACTTCCGAGATACTGCGCCCGGCGGGAACTCCCATTGCCGGCGTGGAGGTCCGCAGCGCCATTCTTGACAGCGCCGGAAACGAGGTCGCCTCCGCAAAATCCGACGCCTGCGCCGTGGATATCTCCTGCATTCCTGAGGCTGTAAGAGTCCCCGGGAACACGTATTCCCTCACGACCCAGAAACTTAATGTGAGCGCCCCAGCCCTCTGGGATATCGAGTCCCCGAATCTGTACACGCTGGTTTCTGAGATACTCCGCGACGGCGAGGTCATTCAGAGGGTATCCCAGCGCTTCGGATTCAGGAAGATAGAGTTCACCGCAGACCACGGATTTTTTCTGAACGGCAGGCACGTCAAGCTGCACGGTTCCTGCGAGCACCACGACAACGGCTGTCTGGGAGCGGTGGCGAATAAGACCGCGCTGCGCCGCAGATTCATGAAGTTATGCGAGATGGGCGTAAACGCGATACGCACCTCCCACAATATGCCGGCGGAGGAATTCATGGACCTCGCGGACGAGACCGGAATGCTGATACTTTCCGAGAGCTTCGATATGTGGGAGCGCTCCAAGACGGAGTACGACTATGCGCGTTTCTTTGACGAGTGGGTAGAGCGCGACGTAGCTTCGTGGATACGCCGCGACAGAAACCGCCCCTCCATCATCGGCTGGAGCGTAGGCAACGAGATTTTCGACACCCACGCTGACGAGCGCGGTCAGGAGGTAACGGCGCTTCTGAAGCATTTGGTTCAGCTCCACGACCCGCGCGGAAACGGCTATGTAACTTTCGGCTCCAACTATATGCAGTGGGAGAACGGACAGAAGTGCGCGGATATCCTGAAGCTGGCGGGATACAACTACGGCGAGCGGCTGTATAACGAGCACCACCAAAAGCACCCGGACTGGGCGATTTACGGCAGTGAGACAGCCTCCGTCGTACAGAGCCGCGGAATATACCACTTCCCGCTTTCGCAGACAGTGCTTGCGGACGATGACGAGCAGTGCTCCTCTCTTGGAAACAGCTGCACCGGCTGGGGCGCGAATAGCACCGAGGACTGCATAATCAAGGACAGGGACGCGGAATTCTGCGCCGGGCAGTTCATCTGGACTGGCTTTGACTACATTGGCGAGCCTACCCCTTACAGCACGAAGAATTCCTAT
Source organism: uncultured Clostridia bacterium (assembly GCA_937893735.1). Taxonomy (GTDB): domain Bacteria; phylum Bacillota; class Clostridia; order Oscillospirales; family Ruminococcaceae; genus CAG-115. Next base: position 5,247 of record CALBGD010000385.1, read on the forward strand.
TTCGGGCAGTACGACACGGCGGGATTCCCGAAGGACAGCGCGTATGTTTTCCGCGCTGAGTGGACGGATTACAGAAAATCGCCCTTTGTGCACATATTCCCCCACTGGGATTTCAACGAGGGTCAGCCGATAGATGTGCGCGTGTGCTCAAACGCTCCCCGGGTGGAGCTTTTCCTGAACGGAGCTTCTCAGGGTGCTTTCGATATCGACCACGCCCACGGAAAACAGCTCACCGCAGACTACATGATTCCCTATCACAAGGGAGAGCTTAAAGCGGTCGCATACGACGAGAGCGGCGCGGTAATAGCAGAGGACGCGGTGCGCTCATTCGGCGACGCAGTGCGTATTGAGGCAGTTCCGGACAAAACGGAGCTCCGCGCAGACGGCGAGGATCTGATATACGTTGAAATCGCCGCCTATGACGAGAACGGAACATTCTGCGCGAATGCCGGAAACCGCGTTAACATCAGCGTGGAGGGCGCAGGCAGACTTCTTGGCATGGATAACGGCGACAGCACGGACTACGACCAGTACAAGGGAACTTCCCGCCGCCTGTTCTCAGGCAGACTGCTGGCGGTTATCGGAGCCACTGACAAGACCGGAGAAATCCGCGTAACACTGACCTCTCCGGGTCTCCCGGAGGAAACGGTAACGCTCCGCGCGGTGCCCGCCGAGATGATTCCGGGAACCTCCTGCAATGAGAGAGTTTCCGCAGCTCCGACCGAGTGCGGCAGAACTGACGAACTCCCTGTAAGAAAGCTGGAGCTCTGTGCGGACGCGCTGAAGCTCACGCCGGAAAAGCGCGAGATAACGGTGCGCACGGAGGTTTACCCGGCTGGCTCTGACTACGCGCAGGACATCGAATACCGCGTGACCAACATAAATGGAATCACCACGAACATTGCGGAGCTTGAAGTTCGGCCTGATAATACTGTCGTTGTAAGGGCGAAGGGCGATGGCGAATTTTTCCTCCGGGCTATGTGCAGGAACGGCACGCAGCGCTTCCATCTGCTTTCGGTTCTTCCGTTCACTGCGGAGGGGCTGGGAAGCGCATTCATGGATCCGTATGAATTTGTTCCCGCAGGGCTCAACAGCCGCGGAAGCGAGAATCTCGGAAACGGCGTGAACCGTGGAATAGGATTCGCGTTCGGCGGAACCTCTTGGGCGGCTTACGAAAATATGGATTTCGGCTCTGACGGCGCTGACACGCTGGAGATTTCCATCTGGGCAAACACCCTTGACCCTGTGGATATCCGGTTCTATGACGGTATTCCCGGCGAGGGCGGCAAGCTCCTCGGAACCTACACCTACCACAAGCAGCCCGAGTGGATGGTATTCAAGCCTGAGACCTTCAAACTGCCGAAGCTCCTGCGCGGAGTCCACACATTCGCGATAGAGAGCGACAGCGGCTACCAGGTCAGCGGGTTCCGGTTTGAGCGCCGCCGCCGGGAATTCTCTGAAAACAACGCCGCAGACGCAGAGCATATTTACGGCGATAAGTTCACCGTGAGCGGCGAGAGCGTCACCGAAATCGGAAACAATGTCGTGCTTGATTTCGGGGAGTTCGATTTCACGGAGGAACAGCCCTCAAAGGTTGTGATATGCGGAGCCTCCCCGCTGCCGCTCAACAGCATACATCTGGTGCTGAAGAACGACGACGGCGAGCAGCGTATCCTCTGCGAATTCAGGACGGACGACCCCGCCTCCTGCGAGAGGAAATTCCAGCTTGACGGCGTGAGCGGAAAGCAGAATGTATCGTTCACATTCCTGCCGGGCAGCAATTTCGATTTCAACTGGTTCAGATTTGTAAAGTAATAAATGCCGTAATTCCGGTGAGTTTGTCAAAAAAACCGATTGACAAACGCACCGGAATAGGGTATAATTAAGGTGTATTTTTTCAGCAAGTCTGAATATAGGAAAATGGAGGGTCATGCTATGGCTATTCTCGTGACTGGCGGTGCCGGATTTATCGGCTCGCACACCTGTGTTGAGCTCCTCAATGCGGGCGAAGACATCGTTGTGATGGACAACTTCTACAACTCAAACTCCCGCGCTCTTGACGGTATCAAAAAGATCACCGGCAAGGATTTCAAGTTCTATGAGGCTGATATGCTTGATATCGCCGCAGTAGACCAGATATTCGCGGAGAACGATATTGAGCAGGTCATTCACTTTGCGGGCTACAAGTGCGTTCCTGAGAGCGTAAAGAAGCCGCTGATGTACTATTCCAACAACCTGCGCGGCACGTTCAACATACTTGAGACGATGAAGAAGTACGGCTGCACGAAGTTCGTGTTCAGCTCGTCCGCAACGGTTTACGGAATTCCTGCAAGCGTTCCGGTAAAGGAGGATTTCCCGCTTTCCGCCATCAATCCCTACGGAAGCACGAAGCTCATCATCGAGAACCTCTGCCGCGAGATGTCTGCGGCTGACCCCACATGGACAATGATACTCCTGCGCTACTTCAACCCGGTCGGCGCGCATGAGAGCGGACTTATCGGCGAGGACCCGAACGGAATCCCGAACAACCTCATGCCGATAGTCCTCGATAAGGCGGCAGGCAAGCGCGATGTCCTCGCAGTCGCAGGAAACGATTATCCCACCCCGGACGGTACCTGCGTGCGCGACTATATCCACGTTGTAGATCTCGCCAAGGGTCACGTTGCCGCAGTGAGAAAGGCGCGCACCATCACGGGCGTTCCCGCTTACAACCTCGGAACCGGCCACGGCTATTCCGTTCTGGATATCCTGAACACATTCCAGCGCGTTAACAACATCGACCTCGGCTATACCATGGGCCCGCGCCGCCCCGGCGAC
>CALBGD010000386.1 GCA_937893735.1 uncultured Clostridia bacterium
CTCCACCGCCTGCCTTATCCAGAAGAAGATAGGCGCGGTGAATGCGGCGGCATTCGACGTTAACAGCGCCTGCACAGGCTTCATCACGGCGACCGACATTGCGCAGAAGTACCTCGAAACGGGTCACTACAAGACGATCCTTGTCGTTGCCTGCGAGCGGCTGTCCAATCAGCTTGACTACACCGACCGTTCGATGTGCATACTATTCGGTGACGCGGCGGGAGCCGTTGTGTACCGCAAGTCCGACAAGCCGTTCTACTCCATGCTGGGCGCTGACGGCGACGAGTTCGAGGCGCTCTACTGCAAGATAAACTACGACCCGAACTGCCCATTCTTCGCAGAAAAGGACCAGCAGTGGGACGGAATTTTCGACACGCCGGAGAAGCAGAAGTACCTCCAGAGCGACGGACACGCGGTCTACAAGTTCGCGGTGAACGCCATGGCGAACGCCGTTAAGAACGTTGCAGAGCAGGGCGGCTACGACATAAACGACCTCGACATCGTTATTCCGCATCAGGCGAACCTCCGCATAATAAAGAAAGCCACCGAGATTCTCGGCATTCCCGAGGAAAAGGTGTACACCAACATCGAGCGCATGGGCAATGTTTCCAGCGCGTGCATTCCCGTGTGCCTTGACGAAATGCGCAGGGCCGGCAGGGTGAAGCCCAGCATGAAGGTATGCTTCGTGGGCTTCGGCGCGGGACTCACCTACGGCGCGCTCATATTCGAGACATGATTCAGGACGCAGACGAAAGGATAGAATAATATGGCAACAGCGATAATCACCGGCTCCAGCCGCGGAATAGGCGCGGCGATAGCAAAGCGCCTTGCAAAGGACGGCTTCGACATAATCATCAACGACGTATCTCAGGAGATACTCGACACCGCAGGAAACGAGGTCGCAGAGGAATGCCGCGCTCTCGGAGTGCGCGCAGAGTGCTACGCGGCGGACGTTTCCGATTACTCCCAGTGCGAGGCAATGGTGAAGTGGGCAAAGGAGAGCTTCGGCACCATCGACGTGCTGATAAACAACGCAGGGATCACCCGCGACGGCCTTATGGCGCAGATGAGCGAGGAGAACTACGACCTCGTTATCCGCGTTAACCAGAAGTCCGTGTTCAACATGACAAAGTTGGTGGGCAAGGTAATGATACGCCAGAGAAGCGGCAGGATAGTAAACCTCGCCTCCGTTGCGGGACTTTACGGCAACCCCGGTCAGATGAACTACTCCGCTTCCAAGGGCGCGATAATCGCGATGACCAAGACCACCGCCAAGGAGCTCGGAAGCCGCGGAATAAACTGCAACGCAGTGGCTCCGGGATTCATTCAGACCCCGATGACAGACAAGCTCACCGAGGAACAGCGCGCCGCAATGCTGGCCCAGATAGCAATGAAGCGCTACGGTCAGCCCGAGGAGATAGCCGGCGTTGTATCTTTCCTGTGCAGCCCGGATTCTTCCTACGTTACAGGACAGATAATCGAGATAAGCGGCGGACTGAGTATGTGATTATATTTCAAATCCCCCGTAGGGGAGGGGCTTGCCCCTCCCGGAAAAATTAAATAAACCCGGAAAACGCATTTCACGCATTAAAGGGCGGGAGGGGCAAACAGGACGTTTGTCCAAACCGCCCCAAAGCGCGGCAAGGACGCCGCGCAACATAGGGCGGGAGGGGCAAACACGATGTTTGCCCACACGCACCCAAGCGGCGCAAGGACGCGCCGCATATAAGGGCGGGAGGGGCAAGCCCCTCCCCTACAAACAAAAATCTAATCAACATCTACATTAGTTGGAGGAACAACGTTTAATGGATAGACGAGTGGTAATAACCGGACTTGGCGCAGTCACCCCCTGCGGAAATTCCCCCGAGGAGCTCTGGAACAGCCTTATTGCCGGAAAGCACGGCTTCGAGCTGGCTCCGTGGTTCCCGGATCAGGAGCCTGACAACCTTTCGGTAGTGGCAAGGGTAAAGAATTTCGACCCGTCCGAGTACTTCGATAAAAAGGAGCTCCGCCGCAACGACGTTATCGTTCAGTACGCGGTATACTGCGCAATGCAGGCTCTCAGGGACGCAGGCACCGACCTTAAGGACATCGACCCCTACCGCGTTGGCGTAGTTATCGGCAGCGGAATCGGCGGCATCTACACCACCGAGGAGGAAATGCAGAACTACCACAAAAAGGGCAACAAGCGCGTGGGAGTTTTCACCATCACCAAGATGATAGGCAACATGGCGGCGGGCGAAGTCGCTATACGCACCGGCTTCAAGGGAAGCAACTTCTGCGTTACCACAGCCTGTGCAAGCGGAACTCAGTCCATCGGCGAGGCTTTCCGCTCCATCAAGCACGGCTATCTTGACGCGGCTATCGCGGGCGGAACCGAGCACAGCGACATCGGCTTCTGCTACGCTTCGTTCAACAATATGCACGCCATTACACGCTCCACAGACGTTGACAGAGCCTCCATTCCGTTTGACGCGGAGAGAAGCGGCTTCGTCCTCGGCGACGGCTGCGGACTCCTCGTGCTGGAGGAATACGAGCACGCAAAGGCGCGCGGCGCGAAGATATACGCGGAGATCTGCGGCTACGGCAGCACCTGCGACGCATACCACGAAACCAGCCCCGACCCCGAGGGCAAGGGCGGCGCAATGGCTATGAAGCTCGCATATGAGGAAGCCGGAATGAAGCCGGAGGACATCAACTATATCAACGCCCACGGAACCTCCACCGCCATGAATGACCGCACCGAAACTATGGCAGTAAAGATCGCTTTCGGCGAACACGCAAAGGATATCGCGATAAACTCCACCAAGTCCATGACCGGACACCTGCTCGGCGCCGCAGGCGGCGTTGAGGCGGTAGTCACCGCAATGTCCATAAAGAACGGAAAGGTCCACCAGACCATCGGATACAAGGTTCCCGACCCGGAGTGCGACCTCGACTACGTTACAGAGGGCGCCCGCGATATGAAGATAACCGGCGCGCTCAGCAATTCGCTTGGCTTCGGCGGACACAACGGCTGCATCTGTATGCGCCCCGTGCAGGACTGATACGGAAAGGAGTACAGCATGAACAAGGAATCCGTAAGACCCATTGAGGACACCATCGAGTGCATCGAAGCGCTCGCTGAAATAGTAAAGAAGAACGACCTCGGAAAGATACGCGTAAGCACAGACGAGGTTGAAATAGTCATCGAGGGCAGACCCTGCCCGCCTCCCATGCCGGTTATGGGCGTGCCCGCAGCGGCTCCCGCACAGGCAGCTCCCGCAGCGCAGGCTCCGGCGGCTGAGACCCCGGTATCCGGAAACATCGTGACCTCTCCGATAGTCGGAACGTTCTACGCTTCCCCCTCCCCGGAGAAGCCCGCGTTCGTCAAGGTCGGCGATACCGTTAACACCGGCGACGTAGTGTGCATCATCGAGAGCATGAAGCTCATGAACGAGATAAACAGCGAGTTCAGCGGAAAGGTCGCTGAGATATACGTCAAGGACGGTCAGGCTGTTGAATACGGTCAGAAGCTGATGAGAATTGAGTAAGGAGACCGCCATGACACTTAACCTCGAACAGATAAAGGAAATAATCCCGCACCGCGACCCGTTCCTGCTTATAGACGAAGTCACCGAGCTGGAGCCGGGGGTCAGCGTCACCGCGAAGAAGTACCTCAAGCCGGACGAATACTGGTTCAAGGGGCACTTCCCGGGACAGCCGGTACAGCCGGGAGTCCTCATGATTGAGATGCTGGCACAGGCGGGAGCTGTATGCGCCCTCAGCCTTCCTGAGAACAAGGGAAAGATTGCTTTCTTCGCCGGCATAGACAAGGCGAGATTCCGCGGGACAGTGCTCCCCGGCGACACGCTGGAGCTTCACGTCACCATGACGAAGAAGAAGGGCCCGATAGGCTTCGGCGACGCTGTTGCGACAGTAAACGGCAAGAAGGTCGTCACCGCTGAGATATCCTTCGCAGTGGCAGACCCCGCCCCCACAAAGTCTGAATAAATCTGGAGCTGACAGAATGTTTAACAAGATACTTATTGCAAACCGGGGCGAGATAGCCATACGCATAATGCGCGCCTGCCGCGAGCTTGGAATAAAGACGGTCGCGGTGTACTCCGAGGCTGACCGCACCGCGCTCCACGCGCAGATAGCGGACGAAGCCGTGTGCATAGGCCCGGCGGCATCCAAGGACAGCTACCTGAACACCAAGGCGATAATCGCCGCGTGCGAGATAACCCACGCGCAGGCGATACACCCGGGCTTCGGATTCCTTTCCGAGAACGCGGATTTCGCGCGGCTGTGCAGGACCTGCGGCATAACGTTCATAGGCCCCTCCCCGGAGGTAATGGACGCCATGGGCGACAAGGCCTCCGCAAAGCAGACAATGATATCTGCGGGAGTGCCGGTCGTACCCGGCTCCGACGGGATAGTCCCCACCATCGAGGAAGCCCGTAAGGTTGCCGCCGAGATAGGCTACCCGGTCATGATAAAGGCGACTGCCGGCGGCGGCGGCCGCGGAATACGCCTTGCAGAGAGCGAGGAGCACCTCGAGCAGCAGTACCTTGCGGCTCAGCAGGAGGCTCTCGCGTGCTTCGGCAACGGTGACGTATACATTGAAAAGTTCATCATAAACCCGCGCCACGTGGAGATACAGCTCCTTGCTGACAACTACGGCAATGTGGTGCACCTCGGCGAGCGCGAGTGCTCCCTCCAGCGGCACAACCAGAAGGTGCTGGAGGAAAGCCCCAGCCCCATCATGACCCCGGAGCTCCGCGAGAGAATGGGCTCTGCGGCGGTGGCTGCGGCAAAGATCAGCGGCTATCAGAACGCGGGCACGATAGAGTTCCTTGTTGATAAGGACAGGAATTTCTACTTCATGGAGATGAACACCCGTATTCAGGTGGAGCACCCGGTAACGGAGCTCGTCACCGGAATTGACCTCGTAAAGGCGCAGATACGCGTTGCGGCGGGCGAAAAGCTGTGGCTCACACAGGACGATGTGAAGCTCACCGGACACGCGATAGAGTGCCGCATAAACGCGGAGGACCCGCGCCACAACTTCCGTCCCTGCCCCGGAAAGATACGCACCATGCACACTCCGGGCGGCTTCGGCGTGAGAATAGACAGCGCGGCGTATGTCGGCTATGAGATACCGCCCTACTACGACAGCATGATAGCAAAGCTGCTGGTAAAGGCTCCCACGCGTGAAGAGGCGATAATGAAGATGAAGGTCGCCCTGTCGGAGCTCATAATCGACGGCGTAGAAACGAACATAGATTTCCAGCTCTGCCTGCTGAAAGACCCGGATTTCGAGGCGGGCAATTTCGATATCGGTTTCCTGAACCGCAAGAATGTGATGGGGGAGTGAGCTGAATGGCAATAGAAGATCTGTTCAAAATCGTCAAGGAGCGCTTCGTTTCCGAGCAGCCCGCGGCCGCCCCGGCGGGGGACGTTGAGATCCCGCAGGATCTGCTGTTCAAGTGCCCGCGCTGCGGCGGAGTGGTATACAACCGCGAATTCACGGCGGCTATGAAGGTCTGCCCGAAGTGCAACTACCACGCGCGCCTCACATGGCAGGAGCGCCTTGATCTCACCGCAGACAAGGACAGCTTTGTCGAGCTTGACGCGGATATGAAGTCGCTGAATCCTATCGGCTTCCCGAAGTACGAGGAAAAGATAGCGAAAATGCAGCAGCAGTGCGACATGAACGACGCGATAAAGACCGGCGTGTGCACTATCCGCGGCTACCGCACGGTTATCGGCATTATGGATTCCCATTTCTTCATGGCGAGCATGGGAAGCGTTGTTGGCGAGAAGATCGCGCGCGCTTTCGAGTACGCCACGGAGCATAATCTTCCGGTCGTGATGTTCACGGCTTCCGGCGGTGCAAGAATGCAGGAGGGCATAATCTCCCTCATGCAGATGGCTAAGACCAGCGGCGCGGTGAAGCGCCACAGCGACGCGGGCGGGCTTTACATCACGGTAATGACCGACCCCACCACCGGCGGAGTTACGGCTTCCTTCGCGAGCCTCGGCGACATCATTCTTGCCGAGCCGAAGGTGCTTATCGGCTTCGCGGGCAGACGCGTTATACAGGACACTATCCGCCAGCGGCTTCCGGACGACTTCCAGTCGGCGGAGTTCCAGCAGGAATGCGGATTTGTTGATATGATAGTCGAGCGCGGCATGATGAGAAAGCGCATTTCAAATATTCTGAAGCTGCACGGCTTCCCGAAGGAGGCTTACAGAAGATGAGCAATTTAACAGCCTGCGAAAGACTTGAGCTTATCCGCCACAAGGACAGACCCACGGTGAACGACTATATCCCGGCGATGTTCACGCGGTTCATGGAGTTCCACGGCGACCGCCTTTACGGCGACGACGCGGCGATAATCGGCGGCATTGGCTACCTCAGCGATACCCCGGTGACTGTCATCGCGCAGGTAAAGGGGCGCAACCTCGAGGAGAACAAGCGCTCGAATTTCTCCATGCCCCACCCGGAGGGCTACCGCAAGGCGCTCCGTCTGGCGAAGCAGGCGGAGAAATTCCACCGCCCGGTGATATGCCTTGTGGACACTCCCGGCGCATTCTGCGGCGTGGAGGCGGAGCAGCGCGGACAGGGCGAGGCGATAGCGCGCAACCTCTACGAATTCATGACGCTTAAGACCCCGGTGATATCGGTGATACTGGGCGAGGGCGGTTCCGGCGGAGCACTGGCGCTTGCAGTCTGTGATGAGCTCGCGATGCTGGAGAACGCGCTGTACTCGGTAATAAGCCCGCGCGGCGCGGCTTCCATTCTGTGGAAGGACGGTACCAAGGAGAAAGAGGCCTGCGAGCTGCTTAAGATAACCGCCGAGGACCTGATGGAATTCGGCGTGTGCGACAAAATAATCGCGGAGCCCACCGGCGGCGCCCAGAACAGCAAGGAGCAGACTGCGGACAATATCTACGAGTATCTTGTTGACGCGGTTTACAGGCTCTGCGGAACAGATATTCAGACGCTTCTCGACAGGCGTTATGACAAATTTAGAAAAATTGGTATGTTTACCGAATAAATTTGTAGAAAATTCTCTGCAAAAAATCGGTCTCAGGGCTTGATTATTTGGAGAGTATGTTATATAATATAACATGAAATGTTTCCGGAAGGAACTATAATTCGAATTTGATATGGAGGATACACAAAATGGTATTTGATAAGGTTAAGGAGCTTATCTCCGAGCAGCTCGACGTCAAGGCTGACGACATCACAGAGGCTTCCAACATTCAGGACGATCTGGGCGCAGACTCCCTCGACGTAGTTGATCTGGTAATGGCTCTTGAGGACGAGTTCGACGTTGAGATCCCCGAGGATCAGGTCGAGAACATCAAGACAGTCGGCGACATCGTAAAGTTCATCGAGGACAAGCAGTAATTATTGTTTATCTAAAATAAAAAGCTCCCGCTTATGCGGGAGCAATTTTTTTAATTTGAAATCAGGAATTTCATTTTCTGACTTGATCGGATAACCGCCGCGAAAGCGGCGGTACATTAATTCCGAATTCCGAATTTTTATTTACCCTGCCAGTTCCTCTGCGAGCTTCCGGAGCTGTTCCTTGTTCGTGTCGTTCACTGCGGAGCGAACCGTTACCGTGGTCTCGGTGAATGTGATGTCCTTGCTCTTCTCGAACATTCCCTTCATCACCTTTGCCGCCATCGGAGCCCATGAGCCGTTCTCGATAATTCCGATGGTGCGCTTCTGGTAGTTTCTCTCGGTGAGGTGGTTGATAAACTCCTTCATGAACGGGAACACGTCCGCGTTGTATGTCGGGGAGGCGAGCACCAGCTTTCCGTAGCGGAACGCGTCCTCAACGCACTCTGCCATGTCGTCCCTTGCGAGGTCGTGGAACACAACCTTGACGCCCTTGTCAGCCAGCTTCGCCGCGAGGATATCCGCCGCACTGCGGGTGTTTCCGTAGACGCTTGCGCAGGCGATCACAACGCCCTCGCTCTCCACGCCGTAGCTCGACCATGTATTGTACTGACCGATGTAGTGCGCGAGGTTCTCGGAGAGCACAGGACCGTGCAGCGGGCAGATGATCTGAATATCCAGAGCCGCCGCCTTTTTCAGCACCGCCTGAACCTGCACGCCGTACTTGCCGACAATGCCGAAATAGTAGCGGCGCGCCTCGCAGTCCCAGTCCTCGTCAACATCGAGGGCTCCGAACTTTCCGAAGCCGTCAGCGGAGAACAGCACCTTGTCCGCGCTGTCGTAGGTCATGATTACCTCCGGCCAGTGAACCATCGGAGCTGCGATGAAATTCAGCGTGTGCTTTCCGAGCTCCAGCGCGTCCTTTTCAGCGACAACGAGCTGGCGCTCCGGGTAATCGGTGCCGAAGAACTGCTTCATCATCACGAAAGCCTGCTTTGAAGCCACGATCTTTGCCGCCGGGTATTTCTCGGCGAATA
>CALBGD010000387.1 GCA_937893735.1 uncultured Clostridia bacterium
CTTACCACATGGTTCGGACTTATCAGCCTTATCCTGTGTATAGTCTGGGGCGTAAGTGCAGATACTCCTATAAACAAGAAGCGCTACTGCCAGGCTATGATAATCATTCAGGCTATCGGTCTGGGCGTTTCTATCCTTATGATTATCATAATGACCGCTGTTTTTGCAGGCATCGGGTCTTCTCTCTCTGACGCGCTTGCAAATTCAAGCTACTACTATTATTGATGTTTGATTTTGAAAATACCATTGCAATAACCGGGCATTATGGCTCGGGTAAAACAAATCTCGCAGTAAATCTCGCGGTGGATTTCGCGAAGTCGGGGGAAAAGGTGACCATCATTGATCTGGACATCGTGAACCCCTACTTCCGCACCGCGGATCTCGCGGGGCTGTTTGATGAACACGGAATAAGGCTCATCGCGCCGCAGTTCGCGAACACGAACCTCGATATACCGTCGCTTTCCATAGACATGGCGGCTGTCATTGACGGCTGCGACCGTCTTGTGATAGACGTCGGCGGGGACGACTCGGGCGCGGCGGCACTCGGGCAGTATTCAACGGTTCTGAACAACTCCGGCTGCGGGCTTTATTATGTCGTCAACCGCTACCGCTACCTCACAAGCACCCCTGAGGAGGCGGCAGAGCTCCTGCGTGACATCGAACAGGTATCCCGCATGAGGGCAAAGGGTATCATAAACTGCTCAAACTTGGGTCAGGACACAGCCGCCGATGACGTAAAGGTCACGGCGGATTATGCTTTACAGTGCGGAAAAGCCGCCGGGATCCCGGTGGTGATGACCGCCGCGGAGCGTTCGCTGTGTGTTGACGGAGCCTACCCGGTGGACGTGTATATACGTCCGTTCTGGGAGGAATAAGGGGTACAGAAAAATAAACCCCGCCGCATGGCGGAAAGTGCAGGGCTCCGGAGTTTTCCGGAACGGGAAAGGGAACAGAAATGGCAAAGATGAATGTGGACTTCGAGGTGTGCAAGGGCTGCGCGCTCTGCACCACCGTATGTCCGAAGAAGATCGTTGTGATCTCGCATGAGAGGCTTAATCCCAAGGGCTATTACACGGCGGAATGTATTGACGACGACGCCTGTATCGCCTGCGCAATGTGCGCGATGATGTGCCCCGACTGCGCCATCACCATTACCCCGGACGGAGGTGACAAGTAATGGAAAGAAACCTCATGAAAGGCAACGAGGCTCTTGCGGAGGCTGCGATACGTTCCGGCTGCAAGTGCTTTTTCGGCTACCCGATAACTCCCCAGACGGAGATATCCGCCTACATGGCGAAGCGTATGCCGAAGATAGGCGGCGTGTTCCTTCAGGCGGAGAGCGAGATCGCGGCTATAAACATGGTTTACGGCTGCGCCGCTTCCGGCGTTCGGTGCATGACTTCCAGCTCCTCCCCGGGAATCTCCCTGAAGAGCGAGGGCGTGTCCTACATGGCGGGCGCCGACCTGCCCTGCGTTATCGTGAACGTAATGCGCGGCGGTCCGGGACTGGGCGGAATCCAGCCCTCCCAGAGCGACTACTGGCAGGCGACAAGGGCGCTGGGTCACGGCGACTTCCAGATACTTGTGTTCGCGCCGTCCTCCGTGCAGGAGATGGCTGACCTGATGAGCCTTGCGTTCGACTCCGCCGACAAGTACAGAATGCCCGCGATGATACTCGCGGACGGACTTCTCGGTCAGATGATGGAGCCGGTCACATTTGCCAGCGACGAGATACATGAGCACACCGCCGCAGAAAAGCCGTGGGCTGCCTGCGGCCACGGCGGAAAGCGTCCGCATAATATCATAAATTCCCTCTATCTTCAGGCAGAGGAGCTGGAGCGCCTTGTTGTCGAGAGATTCCAGCGCTACGAGACCGTAAAGGGCGAGCTCCACATGGCGGAGCAGTACCTCACCGAGGATGCGGAGATAGTCGTAACGGCCTACGGCTCTGTCGCAAGACTTGCGAAGGCGGCGGTCGATTCCGCGCGCGCACAGGGAATAAAGGCGGGACTTGTCCGTCCGGTAACGCTCTGGCCGTTCCCGGAGCAGGAGGTAAGAGACGCGTGCAGGAACGCAAAGCGCGTTCTGTGCGTGGAAATGTCCATGGGACAGATGATCGAGGACGTGAAGCTGGCGCTCGGCTGCCGTCTGCCGGTTGAATTCTTCGGCAGGACGGGCGGAGTTATCCCCAAGCCCTCTGAGATACTTGAGCAGATAAAGGCGCTCAACGCAAAGGAGGCTGAGTGATATGCCGGAATTCAGAAAACCAAAGTCCCTGACGGACGTACCGTTCCATTACTGCCCGGGCTGCACCCACGGGATCGTGCACAGACTGGTTGCCGAGGTCATAGACGAAATGGGAATTGAGAACGAGACCATCGGAATCTGCCCGGTAGGCTGCTCGGTAATGGCGTATGATTATTTCACCTGCGACATGATAGAGGCGGCTCACGGAAGAGCCCCCGCAGTCGCGACCGGCGTAAAGCGCGGCAATCCGGACAAGTTCGTTTTCACCTATCAGGGCGACGGCGACCTTGCGGCGATAGGCACTGCGGAAACAGTCCACGCGGCGGCGCGCGGCGAGAACATCACCGTAATATTCATCAACAACACGACCTACGGCATGACCGGCGGTCAGATGGCGCCGACCACTCTTCCCGGTCAGGTAACGCAGACCACTCCCTACGGAAGAAATCCGAATGTGGAGGGCTTCCCGGTGAGAGTGTGCGAAATGCTTGCCACGCTTTCCGGAGTTGCGCTTGCAGAGCGCGTGACGGTCACTGACCCGGCGAATATCCGCAAGGCAAAGGCGGCTATCCGAAAGGGATTCGAGTTCCAGAAGAACAAGCAGGGCTTCTCGATAATCGAGGTGCTCTCCACCTGCCCGACCAACTGGGGGCTTTCTCCGGTGGAGGCAATGAAGTGGCTGAAAGAAAACATGGTGCCGTATTATCCGCTTGGAGTATTCAAGGAGGGTGCGATAAGATGACGACTGAAACAATATTTGCAGGCTTCGGCGGGCAGGGAATACTGTTTGCGGGGAAGCTGCTCGCCTACCTCGGCATGAACGAGGATAAGCAGGTGTCATGGCTCCCGTCCTACGGCCCCGAAATGCGCGGAGGCACGGCGAACTGCTGCGTTTGCGTCAGCGATAAGCCGATAGGATCCCCGTATGTCACAGACCCCGATGTGCTGGTTGCAATGAACGGACCCAGCTTCGACAAGTTCATCGAGTCCGTTAAGCCGGGCGGGATAGCGATAATCGACAGCACCCTTGTCACCAAGGAGTGTGCCCGCACCGATATCCGCAGCTTCCGGATTCCCTCAACGGAGCTTGCCGCAGAAAACGGGCTTCCCGGAATGGCTAACATAATTCTCGTGGGAAAGCTGTTAAAGGAGACCGGTATCGCGGTGATCGACGCGGTTCGTCCGGTTCTGGAGAAGCTGATTCCCCCGAAAAAGGCAAACCTTATTGAAGCCAACATGAAGGCGCTCGCCCTCGGAATGGCACTGTAACTTAAAATTTACGCCCGGCACTGAATATGCCGGGCGTTTCCGGAATCAGGAGGAAAAATGCAGACACGCTTTCTCCACCCGGCGCAGATCGCCGTCATGATACTTGCGGCGGGGCTTCTCGTGTGGTTCTGCCTGCCGGGATTCTTCAACGCCGGCACTTTTCTGGGAGTTGTCCTCAGTTTGCTTATCGGGCTCTGCGCGGGATTCGCAAAGCAGCTCCGGCTGCTGCTGAAATGGCTCTGGGCGCATATCCCCGGGAGGATATCCCTGTGCGTTCTTGGCGCGGCGATCGCCGGATTTCTGGGCTTCTGCGGCTACAACGGCGTGATGATGGCGCGGTATTCCAACATTCCGCTGGAGCAGGTCAACTGCATAATGATACTCGGCTGTCAGGTGAAATGGGAGGAGCCCGGCGGGGAGATGCTGTCCCGCCTGAACACCGCGCTTCCGCTTATTGAGGAGCACGCAGATGTTCCGGTGATAGTCACCGGCGGTCAGGGCAGGGGAGAGAACATCTCCGAAGCGGAGTGCATGAAGCAGTGGCTCGTTTCGCAGGGAGTCCCGGAGAGCCGCATTTACACCGAAACTCAGTCGGAATCAACCGCGCAGAACTTCGCGTATTCCGCGCCGATTCTGGAGCAGCTCGGGATTTCGGACGGTATCGCGGTAGTAACCAACGATTTCCACCAGTACCGCGCGGAGCTCTACGCAAGGCGGCTTGGGCTTTCCACGGGGCATTATTCCTCGAAAACCCGGGCGCTGGTGTTCCCAAATTACATTATACGCGAGCTTGCGGCGCTGTTCTTCGTGTGAGAACGGCGCTTTTATTTTTAAAGATTCCCTATTGAAAAAACGCGTTTTCTGTGGTATAATACATTTGTACGACCGTTGAATATATTCCGGCTTATGGAAGCCGATTCAGGATAAGGTGAGCAGATGAATTATTCCCTTGACGCAGGCGCGTGGAACAGCGTTTTCGCAGTCCCCGCCAGCGTTGTTGATAAGTACATAAAACTTGCGGACGGCGCCAGCCTTAAGCTGCTGCTGTTTTTGCTGAGGCACGGCGGCGAAAGCTTCACCGAGGAGCAGCTCCGGGAAAAACTCGGGATAAAGAGCTCCGGCGAGCTTGAGGACGCCGCGATGTTCTGGTTCCAGCGCGGAATAATCCGCATGGACGAGGGCGAGCTGAAACCTATGGATATTTCGCAGGAAGTACTCCCGGAAGTGGCTTCCGCGGAGACCGAGCCGGAGCCGCAGCGCTCCAGCGTACGCAGGGTCGCGCAGAGCAATGGCGCGACCATCTACACCTCCGGAGATATCGCGAAGCGCCAGCAGACGGACAGCGCCGTTAGATTCCTTTTCAAGGAGGCAGAGCAGCTTTACGGCCGTCCGCTCCGCACTACCGAGAGCAGAATGGTGCTCCAGATAACGGATTTCTACGGGATTCCGGCGGAGGTGGCGGTAATGCTTCTGAAATACTGCTTCCGCATTGAAAAGACCACGCCGAGCTACATTACCCGCACCGCCGAGGACTGGGCAGAGAATAATATCCGGACAGTCAGCGAAGCTGACGCGCAGCTCCAGAAGCTGGAAAAGCTCACCAGCGTTGAGGAGAATCTCCGCCGCGCAATGGAGCTGAAAACGAAGTTCTCGCCCAACCAGATCGCCTATATCAAGACGTGGACGGAGGACTGGGGCTTCGACGAGGACATGATAATGCTTGCGCATGAGATGACTCAGGACAGGATAGGCAGCATGAATTTCAGCTATACCAACGGTATCCTTGAAAACTGGAAGAAGGAAGGAGTATACTCCACCGATCAGGCTCAGCGCAAGGCGCTGGAATTCAGCGGGAAATTCAAGAACGGCAAGAAGCCGAATAATTCAGGCTCCAGCGATGTTGACGACATAATGGACGAGATACGCAGACAGTACCAGTGACCGGGGAGGTGACGAATGGAAATGAACGACCAGTTTTTCAGCGAGGCAATGGACAAGCTTAACGAGCGACGCGCCGAAAACCAGCGCCTGCACGAGCAGCGCCGCGAGGAGATATACTCCAAGCTGCCGGAATACCGGGAACTCTCTCTGCGCCTTGCCGAAACGGGCAGAAAGCTCATTTCCATCGTCATGCAGGGCGGTGATACCTCTGCGGCAGTGGCAGAGCTTGAAAAGGAGAACCTAGCCACCAGCGGCGCAATGAAGCAGCTTCTGACAGCGGCGGGCTACCCGGAGGATTACCTCCAGCCGATATACACCTGCCCCAAGTGCAAGGACAAGGGCACCGTGGACGGGAAGTGGTGCGGCTGCTTCCGGCGGCTGATGCTGGAGGCGGCGGCGCGGGAGCTCAACCAGAATTCCCCGCTGGAGCTGTCATCGTTCGACACGTTCAGGCTGGAATATTATCCGGAGCTTATAGACCCGCAGCTCCATGTTTCGCAGCGGCAGGTAATGCAGCGAAACCTTGAATACTGCCGGAAATACGCCGAGGAGTTCTCCACCGACAGCGGAAGTATCCTGATGTACGGCGCTTCCGGGTTGGGTAAAACGCACCTTTCGCTGGCGATAGCCTCCGTGGTGCTCGACAGGGGATTCAGCGTGATATACGGCTCCATGCCGGAGCTGCTGCGGATAATCGAGCGGGAATTCTTCGGGCGCTCCGACAAGGACACGCTGTCCGCGCTTTCCGGCTGCGACCTGCTGATACTTGACGACCTCGGCGCGGAGATGTCAAAGGAGCTTTATACCTCGACCATATACGAGATAATCAACAACAGGATATGCCGAGGGCTTCCGATGATAGTCAGCACGAATTATCCCCCGCGTGAGCTTGCGAACTACTATCCTGAGAAGATATGCTCGCGCCTGAATAGTATGCATTTTCTGGGATTCTGCGGCAATGATATCCGCAGGATACTGAAAAAGCAGTGAATGGTACTCAGACTGCCGCATGGCAGATCGTATAGAATCAAATGTGGAGGTAACTGAACATGGGAAAACTCAGAGTTGGAATGCTCACAAGCGGCGGCGACTGCCCCGGACTGAACGCGACCATCAGAGGTGCTGCAAAGGCTATCTATGAGGCTTTCGGCGAGGACAAGGTGGAGATAGTCGGTATCCACGACGGATATCACGGGCTTATCCACGGCGTCTACAAGGTAATGCAGCCGTCCGATTTCTCGGGGATACTCACGCAGGGCGGAACTATTCTCGGAACCAAGCGCACTCCGTTCAAGATGATGCAGATAATCGAGGACGACAAGGTGGACAAGGTAAAGGAAATGAAGTCCACCTACAAGGACCTGAAGCTCGACTGCCTGTTCACCCTCGGCGGCAACGGGACCCACAAGACCGCAAATATGCTGTCTGAGGAAGGGCTGAACGTCATCGGACTTCCAAAGACCATCGACAATGATATTTTCGGCACTGACGTTACATTCGGATTCCATTCCGCAGTTGATATCGGCACCGAGGTAATCGACCGTATCCATACCACCGCGAACTCCCACAGCCGCGTAATGGTAATAGAGATAATGGGCAACAAGGCTGGCTGGCTCACGCTGTACAGCGGACTTGCAGGCGGCGCCGATATAATCCTCCTGCCGGAGATCCCCTATGATATCAACAAGGTGGCTCAGGCGTGCCAGAAGCGCGCGGACGCAGGCAGGAACTTCTCTATCCTCGCGGTTGCCGAGGGCTGCTACGACATTGAGGAAGCAAAGCTCAAGAAAAAGGAGCGCACACGCCTGCGTACAGAGGCAGGGCTCACTACTGCAACAGCGCGTATCGCAAAGAACATTCAGGACATGACCGGACTGGAGACACGCACGGTCGTTCCGGGACATATGCTCCGCGGCGGAAGCCCGTCCGCTTACGACAGAATTCTTGCAACGCAGTTCGGCGCCCACGCAGCTCAGCTGCTCAAGGACGGAAAGTTCGGCTACACCGTTGCGATGGTCGATGGAAAGATCACCGAGAATCCCCTCGGCGACGTTGCAATGAAGACCAAGTTTGTACCAGTTGACTGCAAGATGGTAAAGACCGCAAAGGATATCGGCATTTCTTTCGGCGACTGAAATCTTGTGAAAAACTTTTCACACATATCATAAAAGGACAGAGTTTTTCTGTCCTTTTTTGTTTAATACGGCTATTGAATAATATTGTAGAATATGCTAAAATTATATCAGGATTTACCCAACGATTATTATTTGGAGGACTCATCATGTTTAATATAGCAGTTGCACAGTCCGGCGGTCCGACCGCTGCGATAAACGCCAGCCTTACCGGAGTATTTAACGGAGCGGAGCAGGAGGCGCAGGTTGACGAGATCTACGGCGCTGAAAACGGCATTGAGGGAATAATCAACGACCGCCTGCTGAATCTCCGCAGCATACTGATGGACGAGCACGACAAGCAGCTCCTGATGACAACTCCGTCTACCATACTGGGCTCCTGCCGGTTCAAGCTGAAGGACTGGCACGAGGACGACAGCGACTACCGCAAAATAGCCGAGACATTCAGCCGACACAATATCCGGGCGTTCTTCTACATCGGCGGCAACGACTCCATGGACACCGTAATGAAGCTGCACAGCTATTTTACCGAAAAGGGGATAGACATTAAGGTTGTCGGAGTTCCCAAGACCATCGACAACGACGTTACCGAGACCGACCACACTCCGGGATTCGGCTCTGCGGCGAAGTATGTAGCGGCGACCCTCCAGGAGATAATCCGCGACAGCCGAGTTTATTCCATACCGTCCGTCACCATCGTTGAGATAATGGGACGTGACGCCGGCTGGCTGGCGGCGAGCTCCTGCGTTCTCCGCGCGAACGGAGAGCCCGCGCCGCATTTAATCTATCTTCCGGAGGGTGAGTTCTCCCCGGAGAAGTACCTTAACGATGTGAAGCAGGCGCAGCTCCGATATAAGGCGGTCATCGTTGCGATATCAGAGGGCGTGAGCGCCGGCAACGGAGTTTCCTCCGAGATTGTGGACGCATTCGGCCACAAATACCTTTCCGGTATCGGCAAGTGGCTGGAGGAGTACACCAAGGACCATATAGGCTGCAAGGTGCGCTCGATAGAGCTCAACGTAATGCAGAGGTGCAGCTCCCATATCGCGTCCCTCACGGATCTGCTCGAGGCTGAGCGTATCGGCAGGGAGGCAGTGAAATCCGCGCTGGTTTACGGCGCAAGCGGAGTTATGATGTGCTTCCACAGGCTGAGCAACAATCCCTACCGCGTTGAGATAACCACTGCCGACATAACAAAGATTGCAAATCAGGAGAAGAAGTTCCCGCGGGAGTGGATAAATCAGGAGGGCAACAACGTTACCGTTGACGCGCTGAATTACTTCCTGCCGCTGATTCAGGGAGAGCCGAAGCTTGAGTACCGCAACGGCATTCCGATACACTTCCGTCTGGATCAGTAAATATCAGGCTGTCGATAAACCCTCATCTTCGTCGTCAGCGACATATTCGGCAGGTAAAAACCCTAGCTGAAATGCCGCTTCCTAGAATCTAAGGGCTTCTCAACAGCCTGAAATGACTCTTTTTCAACTACGGGGCGAGTTTTTAACTCGCCCCGATTTATATAGCCATCTGCTGATTTGCAAGCTGTGCAAGGTATTTTTCATATCCGTCATGCGCGGAGCGCTTCGAAATATAGCTCGTGATGAACGGCAGGAATCTCAGCAGGAGCTTATATTCCGCCTCGTTTCGCAGAGATCCGGCGAACTCAGCTAAACCTGAGCCTGCTTCCCTCATTTCCCGCCGGAAAGCCTCCTCCTGCGAGCGGCGCAGCCGCGTCAGCTCCTTAAAGCGTATCTCCGCCGCCTGTCGTGATATCCCGCAGAGCCTTTCGACCTCCAGCGCGGAGGATACCCCGCAGAAATTAAGTACAGTCAGCGGCGCAAGGAATCCGGCGGCGAAGCGCTCCGCTTCGCGTTCCTCGCTCTGTGTGAGCGACTGCTTTTCCGTGGCAATATGCCCCGAGAGGATATGCCCCAGCTCGTGAGCTGACGTCCACTTGCGCCGCGCTTTTCCGCACAGGTTTTCATTTATCACGCAGATGTATCTGCCCTCCAGCATCAGGCTGAATCCTCCGTAGCTTATGTTGCGGTAGATGTAATCCGCGTCCACGTCGTAAAGCGAGATGAAGTCCGAGTACCCTATCATTTTCACTCCGAAATGCCGCGCCGCTGCCGGGACATTCACCGGCAGGGAAGCCGCGCCGCACTCCAGCAGCGCAACTGAAGCTGTCATCGTCCACCCTCCTTGTAATCTGGCAGGTCGAGGACGCTGCCAGCCCCGCGCTTCTTTTTCAGCCGGAGCTTTCCGGGCTGTGCGCCGCCGAAGCTGCGCGCCGCCACAAGCACCAGCCCGTCGCAGCGGCGGTATTCTATTTCAGTGCAGGCGTCAACAAGCTCCCTGCCATGGTCGTCCAGCTCCTGATATTTCCTTAGGTGCTCCTGCGCCGGGGTGAGCTCCGCGTCGTAGCAGTCCGCGAAGAGCTCGTTTGGCTCGCAGCAGAGCGCCGTGAACATACGGTAGAGCACCTCTTCCTTCGGGTGGCTTATCTCCCGTTCGTAGTTTCCCACCGCCGACGGAGTAACGCCGAGCCGCTGTGCAAGCTCCTCCTGCGTGAGCCCTGCGCGCTCTCTGAGTGATTTTATCTGCCTGCCAAGTCCCATATCTCCTCCTTATATCCGTGCGCCGTCAGAGGCGGTCTCCGGTGCGTTTCTGCCGTATCTGTCCATCAGCTTTGCCAGTCCGCTTTTTCTCAGCAGGAACACGCGCCTTTCGCTCATGTACAGTTCAAGCGCGAGCTTATCCCAGTTTTTCGCGAGTATGTAGTAACCCTCGATAACGCTGCGCTCCTCCCCGGAAAGGTAGCTCACGAACCGCAGAGCTTCGCGCTTTGCGTCGCACATCTGGTCAACGGTGTCGTTGAGCTGTGCTTCCAGCCGAGCCAGCTTTTCCGCGGTTTCCTGCGCATAGCTTGTGGATTCGCGCATACGCCGGGCGATACGGTGTATCATCTCGATATGCTCAAGCTGCATCTGTACCTGAAGTTCAAGGGTGCGCGCCCGCTGGAGCGTACCCATTACGTCTGCCATATTCATCGCTCCTTTACATTTGTTTAGGTTTGTAGTGTTCATATAAATCTTATCTATGTACAGATTATATCACAAGAACCTTGTAATTGTCAATAGGTAAACTCAATTTTTCCTGAATAATTTCCGATATGTCAGAATATTATTTATTTCATCTGAAATGAAACTTTGCTTTCGGAATAATTCATAAAATGCTGCGAACACTGTCCGACCCGCACAAGCGGAGTTTCAGCAGAATATGGCGTGATCCACATAAACGGCAGTGTATCGCTGTTTACCCTGTGCGTGAGCACAAAATCAAAAGCTTGCCATGAGGTGTTTTTCTATCTTTTTTTGCAAGAATGGGCTTTTGAGTTCTATTTTTTAGGTGATAATATCTATATAATATGCACAACCGCAGCACTATAATATTGTTGCAAGTGAACAAAAAGAATAAATCTTATGAAAAAAATCCAAAATCATCTTGCAAAACGGGAGACTATGTTGTATAATGAATACAGACCGTGGGGCTGCGGCACATTTTCCGGTGTTCCGGCGCTTATGCCTCGCCTGCGGAGGAAATTTTTTCAGGAGGTTACTTAACAATGGCGTTAACTAACAAATATCTCGCAGACTTACTGGAGACAGTAAAGAAGAGAAATCCCGGCGAGCCGGAGTTCATTCAGGCAGTTGCAGAGGTTTTTGAGACCCTTCAGCCGGTCGCTGAAAAGAGACCCGACCTCGTAGAAGCAGGCGTATTCGACAGGATCGTTGAGCCGGAGAGACAGATCATCTTCCGCGTTCCGTGGGTAGACGACAACGGCAAGGTTCAGGTAAACAGAGGCTTCCGTATCCAGTTCAACTCCGCTATCGGTCCGTACAAGGGCGGTATCAGACTGCACCCCTCCGTATATATTGGTATCATCAAGTTCCTCGGCTTCGAGCAGATCTTCAAGAACTCCCTGACCACCCTTCCTATGGGCGGCGGCAA
>CALBGD010000388.1 GCA_937893735.1 uncultured Clostridia bacterium
TGAACGGTCGTTTCGGACTTTGGCGGGATTATATATCCCTCAGACGCTCCCGCATTCTGCGGGGGGATTTTTTATACGACAGCATTATTTTTTTCAGAGATGAATTTCACAAAATCTTGTTCCGGAATCGGCTTGGAGTAGTAGAATCCCTGGATAAAATCGCATTTCAGTTCGGAAAATTTCTTCACCATGTCAGCGGTCTCAATGCCTTCTACAACTATCTCCATGTTAAGATCCTTTATCATCTTGACCGTGTTCTGAAGGATAGTCCACATTTTGTCTGTCTGGCTGTTTACGAAGCTTTTATCCAGCTTCACTATTTTAAGCGGAAGCGCCGCAATGCGCGACATATTTGAATATCCCGTGCCGTAGTCATCCAGCGAGAAGCTTATCCCAGCGGCATTGAGTTGTTTCAGGTTTTCTGACATAACATTCTGGTCATAGCTTGCGGCTGTTTCGGTTATTTCGAGGTTGACCTGATCGGAAGTGACACCGTATTTTTCCATTATTTCAAGCACGCGGTGTGCAAGGTCGTGCCTCATACACTGGGACACGGAAAGGTTTATTTCAATGTATTCCAGCCCGAGCTTTTTGTATTCCTCGCTTCCGATGAAGCGGCAGACTTCATTCAGTACGAAGTCGCCTATCTTGTGAATAGCTCCGCTTTTTTCCGCCGCCGGAATGAATATTTCCGGTGAAATAAATCCCTGTTTGTCGTCGATAAGCCTTAACAGCGCCTCTGCTGAGACAAACTTTTTCTGCTCGATGGAGTAAATGGGCTGATAGTAAACGTGAAACCCGTGCTTTGCAAATGCACGGTCTATTATGCCGTCAACATCGCTTAGAAGAGTTACCATACTCTTTACTTTGCTGCCATCTGCGAGAATGACCTCCCCGTTAAATGGAAGCTTCTGATGGAAGTCGTCGCCGAAAGAAATGAGTGAACGGAAAGTCGATATATCTTCCGGACAGTTAGCAAGGCAGACATAAGCGATAATATTAAGCTCGAATTTATCTATTTTCAGCGGCTGACGGAATAACTGATTCATGAGCTGGGCAGTATTTTCTGCTGAGCTTCTGTTGAAGCTGTTTAACACTACCCTGAATCTTCCGCGGTCGAGATAATACAGCATTCCGTGGGATCTTGCCTCGCGGCTCTTTTCATAGAGCTTCTTTGCGATCATTTTGAGCATTTGGCTTGTTCTGTCGTAACCGAGTATCTTTTGCAGCGAGCTGAAATTAGCAATGTTGATAAGTATAACACTCACATGATTGTCTGTAATGTAGTGCTTTTTCATATCGTCTGCATATGCACTGTAATTGCGCAGCCCTGTGAATGTATCAATTACGCTCTCAGGGCGCTGTACAAGCACGGAAATAATCATGAGACCTACTGCGTTCCCGAAAACCTGGATAAGAGTGTTGGGCGCGACGCTTTGCGAAAGTGTGACAAGTCCCATAATAGGCAGCATTAGCAGCAGTGCCAGCGCCTTTCTGACCGTGAAGAGCTTGTAGTATCTTATCAGGTGTATAACGCAGCATAGAATGTATATTCCCGCCGTGGTATATGGGATCACTGAAAGCGATGTCACCGTGAAATCATTGTTCTCAACGGTGAACAGGCAGCCGGTGAAGATGTTTACGATATGCAGCACGATATTTGCAGCATATGGAACTGCCAGCATTATTGCCAGCGGCACCCGAGCCGTGACCTTTCCCCATGTATTGGTAAGGCTGATTATGTACATTAGGAAGAAAGGCGGGATAGAATTATACAGCAGCAGATATATTGTATGAGCTGCTATATGCAGCGCGTGATCAGGGTACTGGAAATTGTCGAGAAGAGCCGCCCATATATCTGCGGCGGCGCAGAGCATCGTCAGCACAACAAGGGCAAGGAAAAATCTGTTTGTGGAGCCCTTTTTCATATTTCGCGTCAGCTGAGATATAAGAGTTATGCAGAGAACAACAAAAGCGGCAACGTCAAAATGAATCAACTGTTCTGTCATTATGTCAACCTCTTAATATGTAATAAATATATTATACCACATCTTTACTTTTTTTGCAACTGATTTCACATTAAATCAAATCATGAGATTTATTATGATAAACAGGTCGCTGAAAATAAAGGTCAATACCGCAAAAAGGCCATATTTTCTGCTATCTTGCACAACTTTTGATTGACAGGATGATGTTGTATAATAAAACTTGACACCCCACGCTCAAAATAATATACTAAAA